>CAJOMY010000153.1 GCA_905235775.1 uncultured Bacteroidales bacterium
GAGAATGGTGCCGTTGCCGGGCAGGGCCAGGCCGATCGCCTCGGTGAGACAGTTCATGGAGTTGGCCGTGAACATGCCGGAGCAGCTGCCGCAGGTCGGACATGCGTGCGCTTCGATGTCGGCCACCTGCTCGTCGGACACGGACGGATCGGCCGACTTGACCATCGCGTCGATGAGGTCGAGCTTGCCCTGCCCCAGGACGCCGGCCTCCATCGGACCGCCGGAGACGAAAATCGTCGGAATGTTGAGCCGCATGGCGGCGAGCATCATACCCGGCGTGATTTTGTCACAGTTGCTGATGCACACGAGCGCGTCCGCCTTGTGCGCGTTGACCATATATTCGACGCTGTCGGCGATGATGTCGCGGGACGGCAGGGAATACAACATCCCGTCGTGGCCCATGGCAATGCCGTCATCCACGGCGATCGTGTTGAACTCTGCTGCAAAACAACCCAGCTTCTCGATCTCGTCCTTGACAATCTGACCGGCATCATGAAGGTGGGTGTGCCCGGGAACGAATTGCGTAAAGGAATTGGCAATGGCGATGACCGGCTTGCCGAACTGGCTGCGCTTCATTCCGTCCGCCATCCACAGCGCACGGGCTCCGGCCATCCTGCGGCCTTCGAAGGTAACACTACTACGATATTTCATGACTAACAAACAGGGTACAACATCCCCTTATCGGTCACGAATTTCGGGTTTATTTGCGGAAAAAGCAAGGAAAGTGCAAAATATTTATTAAAATTTTGAAAAATTGCCAAAAAATGCTTTACTTTGGGATGAACAAACGCGTTAGTTAGTCATGAAAATCCTGAAATTTGGCGGTTCTTCGGTGGGCACGCCGGAGAGTATCCTCAAAGTCAAAGAGATTGTAAGTTCCCGCCAGGAACCTTCCATCGTCGTCGTTTCCGCCCTGGGCGGCGTCACGGACCAGCTGATCCGCGCCTCCAGGCTGGCCGAGACCGGCGATGCCGCATTCCGCGACGAGATTGCCCAGTTGCGTGCACGGCACCATGCCGTGTGCGAGGCCGTCGTGCCCGCTTCCGGCATCAGCCGGGTCGAGCGCGAAATGGATGCGCTGCTGGACCAGTTGGAACGCATCTGCGAGGGTATTTTCCTGCTTCATGTCCTGCCCGCCAAGACCGCGCACGAAGTGATGAGCTTTGGCGAGCGGCTCTCTTCCCGCATCGTCACCGCGACGCTCCCCTGCGCCCTGCGCTACGATGCCGTCGATTTCATCAAGACCCGCCGTCACGGCCAGCGCGACGAAGTCGACCAGGGCCTGACTTTCGATCTGGTACAGAAGACTTTCCAGGACTGGAGCTCGGCCGGCGCCACGGCCGTCGTACCGGGATTCATCGCTTCCGATGCCGTCACCGGCGAGATCACGACCCTGGGACGCGGAGGGTCCGATTATACCGCCAGCCTGATTGCCGCCGCGCTTGACGCGGAACTGCTGGAAATCTGGACGGATGTGGACGGCTTCATGACGGCCGATCCGCGCATCATCAAGACCTCCTACGTCATTGACGAAATGACTTACGAGGAAGCCATGGAGCTCTGCAATTTCGGCGCCAAGGTCATCTATCCGCCCACCCTCTACCCCGTCTGTTCAAAAGGGATCCCGATTCTCATCAAGAATACTTTCAATTTGAAAGCAAAAGGGACGATTGTCAAGAAGACCGTCACCCCGGGAACCACCTCCATCAAGGGCATTTCGTCCATTGACGACATCGCCCTGATCACCCTCTCGGGCACCTCCATGGTCGGCATCGTGGGCGTGGACAGCCGCATCTTCGCCGCCCTCGCCCAGGAACAGATCAGCGCCTTCCTCGTCAGCCAGTCGGCTTCCGAGACGGGCATCTCCATCGGCGTCAGCCGCGGCGACGCCGCCCGCGCCCGGGAAGTGCTCGACGAAGCTTTCGCGCGCGAAATCCAGACCGGGGCCATCAATCCGGTGGACATCCGCAACGAACTGGCCGCCGTGGCCGTGATCGGCGAAAACATGAAGCAGCACGCGGGCATCGCCGGCAAACTCTTCTCCACCCTGGGCCGCAACGGCATCAGCGTCATCGCCCTCGCGCAGGGCGCCGCCGAATCCAACATCTCCTTTATCGTGGAGCGCCGCCAGCTGCGCAAGTCGCTCAATGTCATCCACGACAATTTCTTCCTGTCCGAGTATCAGGAGCTCAACCTCTTCCTCTGCGGCACCGGAACCGTGGGCGGCCGGCTCATCGACCAGATTGCGCGGCAGCGCGACACCCTCATGCGCACGCGCGGTCTCAAAATCAATATCGTGGGCATCTCGCGCAGCACGCGCGCCGTCTTCGACCGCGGCGGCATCGACCTCGCCCACTGGCAGGAACGCCTGCAGCAGGACGGCATCCCCATCGATCCGGTCCGCCTCAAAGAAGAGATCATCGGGATGAACACCTTCAACTCCGTGTTCGTGGACTGCACGGCCAGCCAGGCCATCGCGTCGCTCTACGGCGATTTCTTCGACCACGGCATCTCGGTGGTCGCAGCCAACAAGATTGCCGCTTCCTCCGACTACGCCAACTACCGCCGCCTCAAGGATCTCGCGCGCAAGCGCGGTGTCAAGTGGCTCTTCGAGACCAACGTGGGCGCCGGCCTGCCGATCATCGGCACGATCAACGACCTGTGCAACTCGGGTGACACCATCCTCAAGCTGGAGGCCGTGCTGAGCGGCACGCTCAACTTCATCTTCAACACCCTGTCCGCCGACATCCCCTTCAGCGAGACCGTCCGGATGGCCAAGGAACAGGGCTTCTCCGAGCCCGATCCGCGCATCGACCTCTCCGGCAAGGATGTCATCCGCAAACTGGTCATCCTCTCCCGCGAAGCGGGCTATGAGGTCAACCAGGAGGACGTGGAGGCCCGGCTCTTCATCCCGAAGGATTTCTTCGACTGCAGCGAAGAGGAATTCTGGACCCGGCTCCCCTCCCTGGACGCCGGCTTCGAAGAGCGGCGCCGCCAGCTGGAGGCCGAAGGCAAACGCTGGAGGTTCGTAGCCAGGATGGAGGACGGCAAGTATTCCGTCTCCCTGCAGGCGGTCGCCAACCAGCACTCCTTCTATGTACTCGATGGCTCCAACAACATCATCCTGCTGACCACCGAGCGCTACAACCGTCACCCGATGCTCATCCAGGGCTACGGCGCGGGTGCAGACGTGACGGCCGCCGGCGTGTTCGCCGACATTATGAGCATCGCCAACATTTAACGGGCAGCGTGTTATGAAGACAATCAAGGTATTCGCCCCCGCTTCCATCGCCAACCTCGGCTGCGGATTCGACATCATGGGAATGGCCCTCGACGAGGTCGGGGACGTGCTCGAAATGACCCTCGACGAGGAAGGCTCCGGCATCAGCATCGCCAATGATACCGACGTGCCCCTGCCCGCCGACATCGAGGAGAACGTCGTCACCCCGGTCATCCGGAAATTCTTCGAGATCACCGGCCACAGCGGCCGCGTGGACGTGCGCATCCTCAAAAAAATCTATCCCGGCTCCGGCATCGGCTCCAGCGCCGCATCCAGCGCCGCGGCCGCCTTCGGCATCAACGAACTCTTCGGCGCACCCCTGTCCGAAGAGGACGTGGTCGTCTGCGCCATGGAGGGTGAGAATCTCGCCAGCGGCGGCTACCACGCGGACAACGCCGCTCCCGCCGTGATGGGCGGCATCATCCTGATCCGCGGCTACGAACCCCTCGACGTGATCAAACTGCCCGTGCCGGGCAACCTCTACTGTCCCGTCATCCACCCGCACCTGATGGTCTCCACCAAAGCGGCCCGCAGCATCCTCCCCAAGGAGATTCCCCTGCACACGGCCATCACCCAGTGGGGCAACGTGGGCGGCCTCGTGGCCGGCCTGTGCACCGGCAACATCGAGCTGGTGGGCCGCGCCATGCGCGACGCCGTGGCGGAACCCTTCCGCAAGGATTTCATCCCGGGCTTCGACGAGCTCCGGGCCAAACTGCTTGGCGCCGGCGCCCTGGCCATGAACATCAGCGGCTCGGGACCGTCCGTGTTCGCCCTGGCAAACCGCAGCGATATCGCCCAGCGCGTGGGCGCCATCATGGAGCGCCACTTCGCCCAGCAGGGCATCCTTTCCGAAACTTACGTAGTCAAGGTGTCCAACAAGGGCGCCCGTCTCATTGCCTGACCGCCTATGCAGTACTACAGCACCAACGGACAAGCCCCCCGCGCCAGCCTCGAGAAAGCCGTCATCCGCGGTCTCGCCGAGGACCGGGGGCTCTATATGCCGGAGCGCATCCCCGTCCTGCCGCAGGAGTTCTACGACAATATCCAGACGATGACTTTCCACGAGATTGCAGTCACCGTGGCACAGGCCCTCTTCGGCGAGGACATCCCCGACGAAGAACTGCGCCGCATCGTCGGGGAGACGCTCAGTTTTGACTGCCCGGTCGTGCCTGTGACACGCAGCATCGCGGCACTGGAGCTCTTCCACGGCCCCACCCTGGCCTTCAAGGACGTCGGTGCGCGCTTCATGGCGCGCCTGCTGCGGCATTTCACCCGCAGTTCCGCCGACCCGCGCACGATCCACGTGCTCGTGGCCACCTCCGGCGATACGGGCAGCGCCGTGGCGAACGGTTTCCTCGGCGTCGAGGGCGTCCGCGTGCATGTTCTCTACCCCAAAGGGAAGGTCAGTCCCATTCAGGAGTGCCAGTTCACCACCCTCGGACGCAACATCACCGCCCTTGAGGTGGACGGCAATTTCGACGACTGCCAGGCCCTGGTCAAGAGCGCCTTCATGGACGCGGAACTCACACAGCGCCTGCGCCTGACTTCCGCCAACAGCATCAACGTCGCGCGCCTGCTGCCCCAGTCGTTCTATTACTTCCACGGCTATGCCCAGATGAAACGGCTCGGCCTGGCCGGGCAACTGGTCGTGTGCGTGCCGAGCGGCAATTTCGGCAATATCTGCGCCGCCCTGTTCGCAAAGCGCATGGGTCTGCCGGTGAAGCGTTTCGTGGCGGCGAACAACGCCAACGAAGTCTTCTTTGACTACCTGCAGACAGGCCGCTACGAGCCCCGGCCCGGCATTCCCACGCTCGCCAACGCGATGGACGTGGGAGACCCGAGCAACGCCGCCCGCATCTTCGAGCTCTACGGCCACGACTGGGAGGCGCTCAAGAGCGACATCTCCGGCGCCGTGTGCAGCGACGGGCAGATCCGCCAGACGCTGCGCTTCTGCCGCGAGCAGTACGGCTACCAGCTCGACCCGCACGGCGCCTGCGGCTTCCACGCCATCTACCACAACCTGGATCCGGGCGAATCCGTCCTGCTCTGCGAGACGGCGCACCCCGCCAAGTTCAAGGATACCGTCGAAGCGGCCACCGGCACACAAATCGAGATTCCGGCCCGGCTCGCCGCCTTCATGCAGGGCACGAAGCAGTCCGTCCCGATGGGGCGAACTTATTCCGAATTCAAGGAATATCTATCCGGATTACAATAAGATAACAATTAAAATGAACAAGATATGAAAGTAGCTATCGTAGGTGCAAGCGGAGCTGTGGGACAGGAGTTCCTGCGGGTCCTCGACGAACGTAATTTCCCCCTGGATGAACTCGTCCTCTTCGGCTCTTCCCGGAGCGCAGGCAGCAAATACACGTTCCGCGGCAAGGAGTATGAGGTGAAGCTTCTCCAGCACAACGACGACTTCAAGGGCGTGGACTACGCCTTCGTGTCGGCCGGTGCAGGCACGTCCAAGGAATTTGCCGGGACCATCACGAGGCACGGCGCCGTGATGATCGACAATTCCAGCGCGTTCCGCATGGATGCCGACGTTCCCCTCGTCGTGCCCGAGTGCAACGCCGAAGACGCCCTCGTCCGTCCGCGCGGCATCATTGCCAACCCGAACTGCACCACCATCATGATGGTCGTCGTGCTGAAGCCCATCGAGGCCCTGTCGCACATTACCCGCATCCACGTGGCCAGCTACCAGTCCGCCTCCGGCGCCGGCGCCCAGGCCATGGCCGAGCTGCAGCAGCAGTACCGGGAGATCGTGGAGAACAAGCCCGTGACGGTCAAGAAATTCGCCTACCAGCTGGCCTACAACGTCATCCCGCAGATCGACGTCTTCCAGGACAACGGCTATACCAAGGAGGAGATGAAAATGTTCAACGAGACCCGCAAGATCCTCCACTCTGACGTGCGCTGCAGCGCGATGTGCGTACGCATCTCTTCGCTGCGCTCCCACTCCGAGGCCGTATGGATCGAGACCGAGAAGCCTCTTTCCGTAGAGGAAGTGCAGGCGGCCCTCGCTGCCGCACCGGGCGTGACCCTGCAGGACGACCCGTCCACGCAGACCTATCCGATGCCGCTCTTCACCGGCGGCAAAGACGACGTCTACGTCGGCCGCGTCCGCAAGGATCTCGCGAACGACAACGGCATCACCCTCTGGCTCTCCGGCGACCAGATCAAGAAAGGCGCCGCACTGAACGCCGTGCAGATAGCAGAATATCTGCTATCTGCACGTTAATTAAGCATTGGGGGCGTTCTCAGGCTTCGCTGAAATCTTCCTTCCCTACACCGCAGACCGGGCACAGCCAGTCGGCGGGAAGGTCTTCGAAAGCGGTTCCGGGGGCGATGCCATTGTCGGGATCGCCAACGGCCGGGTCATACTCATACCCGCAGATGTTGCATACGTACTTGCTCATAGTGCCATTAATTTTTAGAGAATAATATCTTAGTACATGACAAAATTTGAAAAATATTGTCTTAACTTATTGATTTTTAAGTAATTATATTTGGAAAAGACCTTGATTTTTCGTAACTTTAAG
>CAJOMY010000154.1 GCA_905235775.1 uncultured Bacteroidales bacterium
GCCCACCCCCGACCCCAAGGAACCCACCGCCACCACCGACGGATACCTCGTCTACACCCGCATCGACGACGGCGGCTGGGACGCCGGCGTCGAGACCCGGGAAACCACCCTGACGCTCGGGATCGAGCCCGGCCACATCTACAGCTACAAGGTCGAAGCCTTCAACGCCGGGGGAAAGAGCTTCCCCTCGGAAGTCCTTTCCGTGGGAGTACCCGCCGGCGTCCAGCGCGCCCCTGTGCTCATCGTCAACAACTTCGACCGCGTGTCCGCCCCCGCGTGGGTGGACAGTCCCGACTTGGCCGGCTTCGAGAGCCGGCTCGACACCGGCGTCCCCTACCTGCGCGAGATCGGCTACATCGGGGAGAACTATGAATTCCGCCGCAACGCCCTCTACGTCGATGACAATTATCCGGGCCACGGCGCCTCCTATGACGACCGCGCCGGACAGATCATCGCCGGCAACACCTTCGACTATCCCTACCGCCACGGCATATCTCTCCTGCGTCTCGGGTATCCCTTCTATTCCCTGTCCCGCGACGCCTTCACGGCCACGGAAGCCCCTGCCTACGTCATCGACCTGATCTGCGGCAAACAGGGACGCACCCCCGTCGGGCGCGGAGCCTACCCCGACCGCTACCCGGTCTGGCCCGAAGCGCTGCAGGAAGCCCTGCGCCGCCAGACGGCCGCCGGCGCCAACCTGCTGGTCAGCGGCACCAGCATCGCTTCCGACTCGGCGGACGACGCCGCCTTCCTCGAAGAGATCCTCGGCATCAAGCTCGCCACCGCCTTCGGCACCAACACCGGCTGCATCGCAGACATGCCCTTCAGCAAGGACCTCAACCCCGACATCTACTGCATTGAGCGGCCCGACGGCCTCAAACCCGCCGGCCAGGACGCCCGGATCTGGCTCCGCTACCCCGGCTCCCCTTACGCCGCCGCCGTCATCCACCAGGGCGACAACTACAAGACCGTCTCCCTCGGCGTGCCGGTGGAGACGGTCCTGCGGGAGACCGACCGGGAATGGATCCTCGGAGAGGCCCTGAATTATCTTTATAACGGGGGAAAGCCTGCTGCGCGAAGGTAGAAGCTATTTCCTGTCGAATTCCTCGAAGCGGGAGTTCTTGGAGACAAACTCCGGGACGATCGTCTTCATCAGCTGCACCGTTTCGGGAATGCGTACGCTGCGGCTCAGCGCCTCCAGCTCACCGACAGCCTTGGCGGCGTCCGCATAGGCATACTCGCGCACGCGGGCGATGCGGATGCGGTCGTGGGAGGTCTCGTCCGTGTTCTCCCTGCTGGACAGCAGCTCCTCGTAGAGCTTCTCGCCCGGACGCAAGCCCGTGTAGACAATCTCGATATCTTCGCCGGGCACCAGGCCCGCAAGCTCGATCATACGGCGTGCCAGCGAATCGATTCTGACCGGCTGCCCCATATCGAACACGCAGATGCGGTTCTCCGTCGGGAGCATCGCCGCCTCCATCACGAGCCGGCAGGCTTCCGGAATGGTCATGAAGTAACGGTTGATCTCGGGATCCGTGACCGTGACGGGGCCGCCCCGCTCGATCTGCTCGCGGAAACGCGGGATCACGGAGCCGTTGCTGCCGAGCACGTTGCCGAAGCGGGTCGTCACGAACTTCGTCTTGCCCGCCACCTCACCGGCCTCGATCGCCTTGCCCAGGCTCTGGACATAGATCTCCGCCAGGCGCTTGGTGCAGCCCATGATGTTGGTCGGATTCACGGCCTTGTCCGTGGAGATCATCACCATCTTGTCCACCTCGTATTCGATACATTTGTCCGCGACGTTGCGCGAGCCGTACACGTTCACCATCACCGCCTCGCAGGGATTCTCCTCCATCAGCGGCACGTGCTTGTAGGCCGCCGCGTGGAAGACCACCTGCGGCCGGTGCGTCCGGAATGCGTAGTCCAGGCGGGACGGCTGGCGCACGTCGCCGATGATCGGTACGAAAACCTGCTTCGGGAAGCGATCCTCCAGCTCCAGCCGGAGGATGTGCATCGGCGTCTCGGCATTGTCGAACAGCACGAGCTTGCACACGCCGAAGCCGGCGAGCTGCCGGCAGAGTTCGGAGCCGATGGAACCGGCCGCGCCGGTCACCAGGACCACCTTATCCTTGAAGTTCGCCTTGATGGCGTCCATCGAAATCTTGATCTCGTCGCGGCCCAACAGGTCCTCGATCTTGATGTTGCGTACCTGCAGATACGGTACCGGGGCGCCCGTGACTTCGTCCACCGCCGGTGCGATGAGTACTTTCAACCCCCGCTCGGAACAGTAGCGGACCATGTGATCCTTCTCGTTGGCCACATCCACCTCCCGGGTGAAGATGATGCCCCGCAGGGACAGGTTGTCCACCGCCTGTTCGAACTCCTCGACGCTGTCGAGGTGATACACCCGCTGGTCGGCCATCATCGCGTGCTCGATGTCCGTCCGGTTGGAAATCAGGCCCACGACCTCATAGCGCTTGGAGCCGCGCAGCCGGGAGGCCGTGGCCACCGCCTTGTCGTTCGTGCCGTAGATCAGCACGCGGTCGCGCCGCTCCAGTTCGCGCACCTGCGACTTGTATGCATCGTACACGAAGATCATCAGCAGCCGCACCGAACACAGCATCACCGTCGTCAACGCCATGTCAAACAGCAGCAGCACGAACATCTCCCGGTTCGCCTTCCCGAAGAAGAGCGCGACCAGCGCCAGGATGGCCGCCTTGCCAAGCGCGGCCAGACCGAACAGGAACGTGTCCTTGAAGGAGAAGTGGCGGATGATGATGACATAGGTCTTCAGCAGCCAGAACATCAGCGCCGAGGCGAGGCCGGCACTGATGCCCCACACCAGATCGAAACCACGGTCCAGGAAGACATCCTGCTCGAGCAGGAAAGAAACGACGGCTATGCCGACCGAACAGACAACCGATATCACCAGGTCCATCAGGAAGACCTGGCTCCTGCTCATGAACTTCGCACTGTACTTATCCAGATTTTTGCCGAACAGAATCATGGGTGTTTTTTCGTGGGTCATTATGTTCCCTATCAGGAGACAAAGTTAGTAAAAAACCAACATTTTTAAAACCGAAATGCCAAAGACGCACATACAGTCCCGCTCAGCGGGTCCACCGTCGGGGCCACGGCCACCTGCGTGCCCGGGATGACGGTCCGGATGTTGAGCAGGCCCTTGACCGGCTCCAACAGCCATTCGCCCGCATGGGCGCCCAGGATACCGATCCCGGCCCCCAGCAGCACGTCGCTCAGCCAATGGCGGTCATGGTAGCAGCGCAACACCGCCACCGCCGAGGCCACGACATACGCGCCCGTGCCCCAGACCCAGCCATATTCCATCCGGATCAGTTCCGCGCCCATGAACGCCAGGCCGCTGTGGCCCGACGGGAAGGAGTGCGCGTTCGATCCGTCCGGACGCGGAGAATTGATGAGACCCTTCAGCAACAGGCTGGTCCCGCCCACCAGCGCCGATGCCAGGCCCGCCTCGATGAAGCGGTCGGCCATCTGGCAGACCTGTGGAACGTCTATGCTGCCGTCGGCGTTCTTGGGCAGGCGCATCAGGCCAAAGCCCAGCTTGAAGGTGTCCTTTCCCAGATCGTTTCCCATGGTAATCCTCCTTTATCTGTTCCCTTCCGGGTTGGAGCTTGAGCTTAAGGAAATACCGCACAATGTGGGCAGCGGTCTGACGGATGAATTTCACCCATCTTCAACCTGCAAAACCCTTGATTACCCGCCAGGTAACCTGCGGTTTTTGCAGGCTGAACCTGGGCAAAATTCCTCTCGTCATACCACTACCCAATCATGCGGTATTTCCTTAAGGGTTTGTAAGTTGGTAAGTATGATCTGCACTATATTTGTCGGAGGATAATATGAGAATCAGCAGTCAGAATTTGATT
>CAJOMY010000155.1 GCA_905235775.1 uncultured Bacteroidales bacterium
CGTGACGGCCAGCATCACGATGAAGAGCGCCGCCCAGGTGTCGGACGGGAGCAGCCAGCAGATCTTGCGGCTCCAGGCGGTCAGGAAGAATTCCGGCACGGCCTCGATCTTGTCTTGCAGTTGCGTCTGCGCGAAAGCGAGGTTGTAGCGGGCGTCCGCATAGGACGGATCGAGCTTCAGGGCGCGCTCATAGTTCAGGATGGCGCGGGCCAGGTCGTCCTGCTTGAAAAAGGCGTTGCCCAGGTTGCAATACAACTGCGGGGACTCAAGTCCCAGGGAGCGCAGGTCGCTCCAGGCCTTCGCCGCCGCCGTCCAGTCTCCGTCCGTGTAGGCGGCCACGCCGGCCGTCCACAGCGAATCGGCGTAAGCACTCGGCTGTGCGGAGGCGAACCGGGCGGGAAGCAGCAGGAACAGCACCAGCAGCGCGGCGGTGCCGGCCCCTTTGTGCGGGAGTCTTCTCATATTGTCATCGATGGCGGAAATCACGGAAACCGCCTTCTCGTAGTGGGTATTCATGGCGTCATGGCCGGCATCCGGGGCATATCGGGCGAACTCGCAGGCATCCAGCAGGGCGGTGAATTCGGCCGCCAGGCCCTCCGTCACGCCGTCTTCAAGCAGCCGGGCGGAGATGTTCTCCTTGCTGAGGTCGGCGGCGTCCAGGTTGAGCTTGTCGGAGACAAAGCCCAGCAGGGCGCGGTGCAGTTCTTCATAAAAAGCCGTATGGAGGTTCTCCTTCAGGAAGGCCCCGGCCTGGGCGAGGCGCTTGCGCGCCATCTTGGTGGCGCCGCGGTTCTTGCTGCCGGCCACGTCGGCGCGCCGGGCGGCCACGCGGCGCAGCGCGAACCAGAGGGCCGCCGCCAGCACCGGGAGCAGCCCGGTCAGAATCCAGAATGCGGGCGAGCCCGTGAAGAAATGTCCCACGGAAGCGAGCGTGCCGGGCTGGGTGGAGATGAAGCGGATGTCGCTGCCGAGATCGCGCACGTCCCGGCCGCGGGAGCCCTGGACCAGCTGGCCGCCGGCCTGGCCGGACCCGGTGTCGGCCCCCTTGCCGACCCGCAGGTGCAGGGGCTGGCCGGAGAGGGTCACATATTTGCGGGACGCGAGATCGAAATAGCTGTACTCGACCGGGCCGAGGCTGAAGTCGCCGTGGCTGCGCGGGATGAAGGGATACTCGAACAGTTTCCCGCCCGGCACATCGGAGGTCTTGACGTCATAGACCTCGAAGTCCGGCGGGAAGGAGACCTTCGGGGCTTCCAGCAGGGAAGTGTTGCCGCTGCCCGTGACGGTGACGCGCAGGGATGCGGCGTCGTGGGTCTGCAGGGAATCGCGCGTGAGGGCGACGCTCATCTTGTAGGAGCCGACGCCCCCGCCGAACGAGGCGGGCGCTCCGGCGGGCAGGGGACTGACCTGGAGGGTCACCGGCTGCGTGGTCACGCGCTTGCGGATGGTCTGGTAGTCGTCCTGGAAGAAATCGTCGAAAATGCTGCCGGTGGACTGACGCGGCGAGCGTACATTGACCAGGCACACCAGTTCGGCGGGGTCCACGGTGACCTCGCCCGCTCTCTGCGGGACGAGGTTCCAGCTGCGCAGCACGGCGGCGTTGTAGATCTTATCGCCGATGCTTTCGCGCCGGAATTCGATCTGGCTGGGCGCCTGCACTTCCTGGCTCCAGAAACCGTTGAAAGTCGGGAACTTGGCATCCTCGAAACCGGCGATGTTGACACGCTGGTAGAGCTTGAGCGTGGCCGTGACCGTCTCGCCCACCATGACGTTGCGCTTGCTGAAGCTGAGCCTCAGGAACAGGTCGTCCGCCGGGATGGTGCCGGTCTGGGCGGCCCCGCCCCCCTGGGACGGCCTGGACTGGGATCCGCCCCCCTGGCCCTGCTGTGAAGCGGCGGCACCGTCGGACACGACTTCGACGGTCGGCCGGGAGGAAAGGTGTTTCTCCCCCTTGATGGTGGCTTCGGCGGCCTCCAGCTGGAAGCGGCCGGTATTCTTCGGCAGGAGAATGTAGGTATAGGTCGTCTGCGAGGTGCGCGTGCGCTGCCCGTTGATGATGCTGATGGAGGTCGAACTGCCTTTCTGCGGCCCCCAGACCAGCTGAAAATCGCTGCCCGGATTCCACTGGAAGTCGGTCACCTTCTCGTCTCCGCTGATGATGAAGGAGACGTTGAACTGCTCGTTCACGCCCACGAGGTTGGGCGCCTGGACCTTGATGGAGGTCTGGGCGAAGGCGGCCAGCGCGCACAGGGCGGCTGCGGTCAATGCTAAGATTTTCTTCATCACCAATTCTTTTCTTTCTGCCGGGACTTGAGCATGGCGGCCTTCTCCCGGTTCACCTTGTCCTGGGTATCCTTCTCCTTGGCCTGGATGGCCCGCAGCATCTGCTGGGCCTGCTGGGGAGAGATCTGGGGTTGTTGCTGCTCCTGTTGCTGCTCTTGTTCCCGGTCCGGGTCCTGCTGCTGATCCTGGTTCTGATCCTGATTCTGGTTCTGCTGCTGGTCTTGATTCTGTTGCTGGTTCTGGTCGTCCTGCTGGTCCTGATTCTGCTGGCCGTCACCACCGCCGCCCCCCTGTTGCTGCCGGTTCTCCAGCATCTTCTTGGCGTAAATGTAGTTCTCCTTGGCGTCCAGGTCGGCCGGGTCCAGCAGAAGCGCCTGCCGGAAGGCATCGACGGCCGCCTGCCAGTCCTGCTGCTGCAGGGCGACGTCGCCGGCGTTGTAGCGGTATTGCGCGGGGAGGTCCGGCCGGTCTTTCACCGTCTCCAGCGCGCTGGCCGCCCCGTTCCAGTCTTCCTGCCGGTACAGGGCGGAAGCCAGATTGTAGTTCGCCGTCACGGAGGCCGAGTCCTTGAGGACCGCCTTGCGGTAATCGATCTCGGACTCCTTGAACTGTCCGCGGCCGAACTTGCGGTTGCCGGCGCGCACGTCTCTCCTGTCCGCCTGGGCGAAAGCCGGCAGACTGCAGAGAATCAGTCCTATAGCGAAAAACTTCTTCATTCGAAAAGCCTCCTTTTTGAGCGCCGCTCACCGATGAGCATCTCCAGCACGAAGAAGATCAGCGCGGCTGCGAAGAAATACATGTATTGCTCGTCATACTCCTCGAAGACGACGTTGCTGAAGCGCTCGTCCTCCAGCTTGCGGAGTTCGTCGAGGATGGGATTCAGGCCGAACTCCTCGCCACCGGCGTGGACATAGGCTCCGTCGCCGGCGGAGGCGATCTTCTTGAGGGTCTCCTCATCGAGGCGGGTGACGACGATGTTGCCGTCCTTGTCCTTCATCAGGTCGCCGTCCCGCGGAATCGGCTGTCCCCGCAGGGAGCCCACGCCGACCGTATAGACGCGGATGCCCGTGGAGGCCACCTGCCGGGCGGCGTCGACGGGATCGTCCTCGTGGTTCTCCCCGTCGGTGATCACGATGATCGCGCGGCTCTTCTCGCTCTGCGTACTGAAGCTTTTGGCCGCGGTGAAGATGGCGTCTCCGATGGCAGTGCCCTGCACGGGCACGGACTGGGTGTCGATGGAGTTCAGGAACATCTTGGCGGACACGTAATCCGTGGTGATGGGCAGTTGCACGAAGGAACTGCCGGCAAAGATGATCAGGCCGATGCGGTCGCCGTCCAGGCGGTCCACGATGCGGGAAATGGCCAGTTTGGCGCGCGACAGGCGGTCGGGGCTGTAGTCCTGCGCCAGCATGGAATTGGACACGTCCAGGCAGATC
>CAJOMY010000156.1 GCA_905235775.1 uncultured Bacteroidales bacterium
GATCTACACCGCTTCCACTGGTTCGACTGCTTGCACTGCTTCCACTGCTTCCACTGCTTCCACTGCTTCCACTGCTTCCACTGCTTCCACTGCTTCCACCGCTTCCACGACGACCGGATCGGAGAAAATGTCCGCTTCGGCCATCTCGTCATAGCGGTACAGCTGGAAGTCCTCGATGAGGTTGATGAGCTTGGTGGCGTAGTTCGGGTCGGAGGCGTAGCCGGCGCGCCGCAGGCCCTTCGCCCAACCCTTGTAGTCGGTGGGGTCGAGTTCGAAGAGCGAATTGTAGCGCTCACGGGCCCGCAGGAAATCGGAATGCGCCCGGTAGGAATCCTCCACGGTCGGATAGGCCCGGAAGCATTCGTCCGACTGGTCGTCATCCTTGTGGAAGGTTGCGCCCGTCCAGCCGCTGTGGCATTTCAAGCCGAAATGGTTATTGGCCCGGGTGGCCAGCGGGGACAGGCCGGCGCCGGACTCCAGCAACGCCTGCGCGAGCGTGATGCTCGCCGGCACGCCGGTGCGCTGCATTTCCCGCACCGCCAGGGGGTAGTACTTATCAATATAGGCCTGCCGCGGGTTCTTGGCCGCGCCAAGGACCAGCAGCGACACTGTCAGGACAAGAAAGATACGTCTCATCACGGACAAAGATACTAAAAATCGAAAACATCGCCATCCTGCGCAGCGAACGTTTCGGGGAAGACCTCCCTGCACTCCTGCAGCAGGGCGTCAAAGTCCGTAATCCGGGAGGAATAATGGCCGATGAGCAGCCGGCCGGCGCCGGCGT
This sequence comes from uncultured Bacteroidales bacterium, assembly GCA_905235775.1. Taxonomy (GTDB): domain Bacteria; phylum Bacteroidota; class Bacteroidia; order Bacteroidales; family UBA932; genus Cryptobacteroides. The sequence continues at coordinate 785 of CAJOMY010000156.1, forward strand.
CGCGGGCGCATTGCGCCGCCTGTTCCCCGGTGGAGTGCCAGTGCTTCACGGCCTTGTCGGCCATGTCGTGCGGATAGGTGGCCTCGTGATACAGCAGGCTCACCCCGCGCACCCAGTCCGCCAGCTCCGGGAAAGGCACCGTGTCGGAGCAGTAGGCGTAGCTTTTCGCCCGGTAATCCGGGTTTTCCAGGCGATGGCGTTCCGTCACGGTCTCATCGAAACGGTAACCGTAGCACTCGATCTTGTGCTTCAGCGGGAACGCGCTGACCGTCACGTGCTTGGAAGTGTGGATCAGCTGCGGTTCGCGGCAGTCCACGGGCACGAACCTGATCTCATAACAGTCCCAGTCGCCGAAGAAGCTCCGGTAGAAATTGAGCACGGAGCCCAGGGCCCGGGGGCCGTACACGAGTAGCGGGGCCGTACGGCCATACATGGCCATCGTGTTCAGCAGGCCGAAAAGACCGAACAGATGGTCGCCGTGGATATGGGAAATAAAAATGGCTTCCACCCTGACGAAAGAGAGGCGGGCACGCCGCATCTGCTGCTGCGTGCCCTCCCCGCAATCCAGAAGGAACAAGCGCCCGTGCACGGCGAGGGCCTGGGCGCTCGGGTTCCTATCAGAAATGGGCATGGCCGAAGCCGTGCCCATTATCGTGAGTGTGAAGTTCATCGGGATTACTCGCCTTTCTCGAGCTTCTCCTTCAGGGCGGCCAGGGCGTCGATGTCGCCGAGCGTCGTCTTCTCGACGGTGGCGTTGACCTTCTTGACAGCCTTCTTGGTGCTCTCGGCCTCGCTGGCGGCGGCACGCTCCTTCACCTCCTGGTAGGTACGCAGGTGGCTGAGGAGGATCCGGCGGGTGGAGCGACGGAGTTCGATCACCTTGAACGGAAGGGTCTCGCCGGCGACGGCCTGCTTGCCGTCCTCCTTGACGAGCTCGCGGTTGAAGGCGAAGCCGTCAGCGTCACCCTCGAGGGTGATGTTGGCCCCCTTGTCGGTCGTGGAGGCAATGGTGCCCTCGACGACGGAGCCGACCGGGAACTTGGCCTCGATCTCGTCCCAAGGATTCGGGATGAGCTGCTTGTGGCCGAGGCTGAGCTTGTGGTTCTGCTCGTCGAAGTCGAGGATCTGGACGTCGATCACGTCGCCGGGAGCGACCACCTCGGAGGGGTGCTTGATCTTGTTCCAGCTCAGGTCGCTGATGTGCACGAGGCCCTCGACACCGTCCTCCAGCTCGGCGAATACGCCGAAGTTGGTGATGTTGCGGACCGTGGCCTTCTGCTTGCTGCCCACCGGGTACTTCTCGCGGATGCTCTCCCAGGGGTTGGGCAGGAGCTGCTTCAGGCCGAGGGAGATCTTGCGGGCCTCACGGTCGATGGAGAGCACCTGGGCCTCCACCTCGTCGCCGACCTTCAGGAACTCCTGCGCGGAGTGCAGACGCGGGGACCAGGACATTTCGGACACGTGGACCAGACCCTCGACGCCCGGCTCGATCTCGACAAAGGCGCCGTAGTCGGCGATAAGGATGACCTTGCCCTTGACCTTGTCGCCCTCCTTGATGTTGGCGTCCAGGTTGTCCCAAGGGTGCGGGGTGAGCTGCTTGAGACCCAGCGCGATGCGCTTCTGCGTCTCGTTGAAGTCGAGCACGACGACCTTGATCTTCTCGTCCAGGGAGACGACCTCCTCGGGGTGGTTGACACGGCCCCAGCTGAGGTCGGTGATGTGGATGAGACCGTCCACGCCGCCGAGGTCCACGAACACGCCGTAGTTGGTGATGTTCTTGACCACGCCTTCGAGGACCTGACCCTTCTCCAGCTTGCTGATGAGTTCGGCGCGCTTGGCTTCCTGCTCGGCCTCGAGAAGCGCCTTGTGGGAAACGACGACATTGCGGAACTCCTGGTTGATCTTGACGATCTTGCAGTCGATGTTCTGGCCGACGAACTGGTCGTAGTCGCGGATCGGCTTGATGTCGATCTGGCTGCCCGGCAGGAAGGCCTCGATGCCGAACACGTCGACAATCATACCGCCCTTCGTGCGGGTCTTCACGAAGCCCTTGACGATCTCGTCGTTCTCGAAGGCATCGTTCACCCTATCCCAAGACTTGAGGGTGCGGGCCTTGCGGTGGGAGAGCACCAGCTGGCCTTTCTTATCCTCGGCGGACTCGACATACACTTCCACTTTGTCGCCGACCTTCACATCGGGATCATAGCGGAATTCGGACACGGGAATCACGCCCTCGCTCTTGCCGCCGATGGTGATGACGATCTCGCGCTTGGTGACGGCGGTCACCTCGCCCTCGACCACCTCGTTCTCGACGACCTTGGACATGGTGGCGCTGTAAGCATCCTCGATGGCCTTCTTGTCGGCGCTGCCGTAGACATCGCCGCCCTCGAAGGCGTCCCAATCAAAGTCCTCCGGCTTCACGGACGCATTGATCCGCACGCCGGCAGCCTTGGTTTCTTTTTTCTCCTGGGGAGCCTCCACGGCGGGGGCTTCGACCACAGGAACTTCGTTCTTAATTTCTTCCATTTTGTACTTGAAACAAACTAGTAATTAAACATTATTTTCCGTGCCACTGTCCGGACGAGCCGGAATTCGGGCGCGCAAAGTTAGCAAATAATTCTGATTTTCACTATCTTTGCCATCCAATTTCGTGAAAATGTACGCTTCCGAGAAATATCCTTCCCGCATCCTCCAGGAGGCCGTCGAGGCCATCGGCTCGCTGCCCGGCGTGGGTTCGCGCAGCGCCCTGCGTCTGGCCCTGCACCTGCTGGGGCAGCCTGCCGAGCAGATCCACCATTTCACCGAAGCCATCGGCCGCCTCGCCGACGACGTGCACTACTGCCACATCTGCCAGATGGTCGCCGACTCGGACATCTGCCCGATCTGCGCCGACACTTCGCGCGACGCGCGGACCA
>CAJOMY010000157.1:0-3680 GCA_905235775.1 uncultured Bacteroidales bacterium
CGGCGTTGCCTATGACGGGGGAAGTATCCCCCGGATCCCCCTCGGTCGCTCCGCTCCGAATGTCTGCGACCAGCGGCTCCCCGGCGTTGCCTATGACGGGGGAAGTATCCCCCGGATCCCCCTCGGTCGCTCCGCTCCGAATGTCTGCGACCAGCACCTCCCCGGAACCTTTCATCTGTTGAAGGCGGGGGTCAAGCATCAGTTGACGCACCGGACACTGCTCGTGGATTTCTATCTGTGGGAACCGGCCGAAGAGCCGCCGCTGCCGGAAGGTTACGTCTGGATCGAAGAAGCGGAGCTCGACCGCTACGCCAAGCCCCGCCTGTTTGAACTTTTGCTGGAGGTGCTTCCTAAATAAACCTTCCGTCCTTCATCGTGAGGGTGCGGTCGCAGAGGGCGGCCAGGCCGGGATCATGCGTCACGATCACGATGGTCTGGCCGAGCCGTTCGCGCAGCGAGAAGAGCAGGCGATGGATTTCCTGCTTGGTGACGGAATCGAGATTGCCCGTCGGCTCGTCGGCAAAAAGCACGGCCGGGTCGCCCACCAGGGCCCTGGCGATGGCCACACGCTGCTGCTCGCCGCCCGACAGTTCGGAAGGTTTGTGGCCCAGCCGGTCCTGCAGGCCGACTTCGCCGAGCAGGCGGGCCGCTTTCGCACGCGCTTCCTTCATCGGCGCGCCGGCGATCAGCGCCGGAATCATGACATTCTCTTCCGCAGAGAACTCCGGCAGGAGATGATGGGCCTGGAAAACAAAGCCGATGCGGCGTCCGCGGAAGGCGGCCAGCGCCCCGCCCTGCAAGCGCAGCACATCCTCCCCGTCGATGACGAGCGTTCCGCTGTCCGGGGTGGACAGTGTGCCCAGGATTTGCAGGAGCGTGGATTTACCGGCGCCTGACGCCCCCATAATGGAAACGACTTCATGCGCCTCGGCGCTGAAGTCGATTCCTTTCAGGACCTCCAGGGTCCCGAAACGTTTGCGTATGCCGCGAGCCTCGATGATCATGGCCGAAAGGTAGCAAATAATCGGGACAATTGTTAACTTTGCAGGCAGATTCCGGAACCGGTCCGGAATGACCGGGACATCGGGGTGTGGCGCAGTTGGCTAGCGCATCTGCTTTGGGAGCAGAGGGTCGCAGGTTCGAGTCCTGTTACCCCGACTACAGGTTCGGGTTGCACTTCTTCCACTCGGAGGTCGGCGGGATGATGCCGAGGTCGATGATCTCGTCACGCATCTTGCAGAGGTGCTCGTAGGAGGCCTGCAGGTCGGCCATCTCGGTGGCGGAGCCGGCGGGATCGGTGAAGTGGACGCCGGTCTTGTCAATCACGGACGGCATGGCCATCATGACATGCTGGAACTGCGCGTTGTTGACATAGCAGCCGGCAGGCCAGGTGAACTTGTCGCCGCCCATCGCAGCCTCGATCATCTTGACAGCGTTGTAGGCAGGGCTCTGGAAGGAGCTGCGGCCGCGGAGCTTGATGATGTTGGAGCCGCCCTGGATGGTGTTGTGCTTGATCTCGGCCCAGCGCTCGGCGGAGAGATTCTTGCCGGCGAGCGGAGCACCGTCGATCCGGGCCTGGGAGGCGAACACAGCCATCGCCTCTCCGTGACCGCCATAGGTGTAAGCACCCGTCACCTTGCTCTGCTGCACGCCGAACTCGAGGGCCAGCGCCTCCTGGAGGCGGGTGGAGTCGAGGGCGGCGAGGGTGGTCACGCACTCGGGCTTGACGCCGGAGTGGAGCAGCACCACGAGACCGGTCAGGTCGGCCGGGTTGAAGATGACGACGATGTGCTTGACGTCGGGGCAATATTTCTTGACGTCCTTGCCGAAATCCTCGGCAATCTGGCAATTGCCCTTGAGGAGGTCTTCGCGGGTCATGCCTTCCTTGCGGGGGGCGCCGCCGGAGGAGATGATGTACTTGGCGTCCTTGTAGGCGACGGCCGGGTCGGTCGTCCAGGTGATGTTGGCACCCTCAAAGGCACAGTGGTCCATTTCGGCAACGACGCCGCGCAGTCCAGGTTCGTACACATCATAGAGGCACACGTTGGGCGTGAGCTTGAGCATCAGCGCCGTCTGGGCCATGTTGGAGCCGATCATGCCTGCGGCACCGACGATGACCAATTTTTCATTGGAGAGGTAGTTCATATGGATTGTTTTAATTGACGTCTTTTGCAAAAACAACGCAAATATACAAAAAATCATTATCTTTGCGACGTTATAAACGTTTTATGGCCTTATATCTCATCAAAGATCTGGACGACGACTACCACTCGCGGGTAGGTGTCTGGCAGATCACAGAATCTGAAGAAGAGCTCCGCGCCCTTGCCTCCGTCCCCACGGACGAACTCGAAGAAATCTCCTACATCAAGAGCGAATCCCTGCGCAAGCAGAAACTGGCCGTCCGCTGCCTGCTGGACGCCCTTTTCGAAGAAAAAGTCTATCTGAGCCACCACGATAACGGCAAGCCGTACATCGAGAACTCAGCCATGAATATCAGCATCACGCACACCGACCGCTACGTCGCAGTCATTCTCAACCCGACCGACGAGGTGGGCATCGACTGCGAATCGCTCGACCGCGATTTTTCGGCCGTCAAGAAGAAGGCCCTCTCCGAAGACGAGATCGAGGAGGTCGAGGAGAGCGGCGAAGAGCAGCGCAACGAGCAGCTCGCCATCTATTGGTGCGCCAAGGAAGCTGTTTACAAGATGATCTCGCAGTACGGCGTCGATTTCGCCGAACAGATCGAGATTGACGACTTCCGCATGCGCGGCGAAGGCGAGCTGGTCGCCACGTTCACGGACAAGGACGGCTTCGAAGAAGAGTACGAACTCGAATACATGACCTTCGACCGTCACGTCCTCGTCTGGGTGATCGGGTAGATTCCCTCATTTGATCAGTTCATACAGGTTCCGCCTGTCGAGGAAGCGGTAGGATGCCGCTTCGAGCAGGTGGGCGGGACGGATGTCGCCGGCCCCTTCCAGGTCTGCAATGGTGCGCGCGACTTTGATGATGCGGAAGTAGGCGCGCATCGAGAAACCCATCTTGGTCATCAGCCCCTCGAGGGCGATCCGGCAGGATTCGCTCAGCGGGCAGAAGCGTTCAAGCTGCTTGAGGCTCATCTCCGCGTTGGTGGCGATGTCCTCGGCGGCGAAGCGGTGCTTCTGCGCGATGCGCGCTTTCAGCACCCGCGCCGCCACGGCCTCGCTGCTCTCGGCCTTCTGCGCCCGCACGATGCGGTCGGCGGGCACGGGATGCATCCACACATGCAGATCGATGCGGTCCATGATGGGACCGGACAGCTTCGAGAGGTAGTTCTGCCGCTGGGTGGGCGTGCAAGTACAGCGGTCTCCCTCACCGTAGTAGCTGCAGGGACAGGGGTTCGAGGCGGCCACGAGCATGAAGGACGCGGGGAATTCCATCTTCGCCTTGAGGCGGGAAATGCTCACGCAGCGATCTTCAATCGGCCCCCGGAGCGCCTCGATGACGGATTTCGGCATCTGCCCCACTTCGTCGAGAAAGAGGACTCCGCCGTGTGCAAGGGAGACCTCGCCGGGGACGATGTTGTCGCCGCCGCCCCCGCCCACGATGGCCGGGAGCGAGGCGGAATAGTGCGGCGAACGGAAAGGCCGGCGCCGGATCAGGCCGTCCTGCATGCCGCCTTTGCCGGCCACGGAGTATAT
>CAJOMY010000157.1:3699-5798 GCA_905235775.1 uncultured Bacteroidales bacterium
GGCGGGAGGATGCCGGCCAGGGCCTTGGCCAGCGAGCTTTTCCCGGCGCCCGGCGCCCCGACCATGATGATGTTGTGGCCGCCTGCGGCGGCGATCTCCAATCCCCGCTTGGCGCCTTCCTGGCCGATGATGTCGGCGAAGTCCACGCCGGCTTCCGTCCGCGGGGCGGCCATCCGCGCGCGGCGGGCCTTCTGGTAGCGCCGTGTGTTCCAGACCAGCAGGTCCCGGCAGTCCTCCACGCCTTCGAGGATGCGCACGACGTCGCCCAGACCGTCCACCCCGAAAACCTGCATCTCCTTGAATTCGGCGGCCTCCATGGCCGACTCGACCGGCAGGATGATCCCTTCGTAGCCAGACTGGCGTGCCATCTCGGCGAAGGGAAGCGCTCCGGGAATCGGGCGGACGCTCCCGTCCAGTCCGAGCTCCCCCATCAGGATGTACTGGCCCGCCCGCGGCAGGCTGCGCTGCTCCGAAGCGACGATGATGCCGATGGCGATCGGCAGGTCGTAGCCGCTGCCGTTCTTGCGCAGGTCGGCCGGGGCGAGGTTGATGACGATACGCTTTCCGGGGATGCGGAATCCCAGCGCCTCCAGCGCCGTGGTGGTCCGGAGCAGGCTTTCCTTGACGGCCACGTCGGCCAGTCCGACCAGGTGGATGCCGATGCCCCGGTCGATGTCGATCTCCACCGTGACTTCGACGGCGTCGATCCCGATGCATTTCGCACCGTGAATGTGTGTCAACATAGTTCTTTTATTTAGTATCTTTGCATCATCATGCAGCAACGGATCGTCATACCTTCCCTGTCGGAGATCGACGCTGCGGCGGAGGCGTTCCTGCGCCGCCTCGGCGACCGCCGGCTCGTCGCGTTCCATGCATCGATGGGAGCGGGCAAGACCACCTTCATCACGGCGCTCTGCCGCCGGCTGGGGGTTCGCGCCGACGCGGTCAGTTCCCCGACCTTCGCCATCGTCAACGAGTATCGGACGGCGGCGGGCGAACCGGTCTATCACTTTGATTTCTACCGGATCACGAAGCTGGAGGAAGCGCTGGACATCGGCCTTTACGACTACCTCGACAGCGGGGCCCTCTGCTTGATGGAGTGGCCGGAGAACATCGGGGAGCTGCTGCCGGAGGAGACGCTTCAGGTCTCCATCGACGTGAGTCCGGACGGCTCCCGCACGCTGAGCTGGCAGGAGGACTGACCGTCGCTTCTGCAAAGAAGAGGAAAAAAGGAATACCCTGCAGTAAGATTCGTATCTTTTTGCAGGGTATTAATCGTTTAATTTATTTTCAATTCAGAAATTGAAACGCAGACCGGCGTCGAAATTCAGCATCAGCGGCTTGTCCGTGCGGATGCTGCGCGGCTGATTCCCGGGGAAATAGTAGTTCACGCCCGGGTCCAGGTACAGGCCGACGGTGCGGCTGAGGCGGAACTCCACGCCCAGACCGACGCCGACAGAGTACAGCGGATCCCTGACCTTGTACGCGCGGACGATGTCCGGAGCCCCGAAAAGACGGTAATTGTTGCCGATGCAGAATTCGAACTCACCACCGCCGTAAGCGTAGAATTTGATCCGGTCCGAGGTCAGGACGTCATAGTACAGACGGACCGGGATGCCAAGGTATTGTATGGTGTGGGAAACGGTTCCGGAAACGCCCTGGAAACTGCCCGTGAACGTGCGGGTCAGCATGGAATAGTCAAGACCGGTGCCCAGCGACAGGCGGGGGGCCACATAGAGGCGGACGCCCAGGCCGAGCGTGAAGGGCACGCCATAAGTGGAACTGCTGCCCAGGTCGATGAATTCGTCCATCTGGGGGACGCCGGGAGCCATCCGGCTGGCCGGGGCAGGGCTGGGGCGGGCGTCGTTGCTGCCCACGGAACCCTGCGCGTAGAGTGCAAGGCGGGGGCGGAAACCGCGGCGCTCCGGCTCAGCCGCGCCAAAGGGATCCGGATCGGATTCCGCTGCCCGGGGCTGACGGGCCTTGCGCCCGGACTCGGAGACCGGCGCCCCCTGCGGCTGGTCAGCCGGCAGGGACGCCGTCGGGACCTGGCGGCAATCCATCTTCGCCGGGCGCCGCGAAAACCGGCGACAGCACCA
>CAJOMY010000158.1 GCA_905235775.1 uncultured Bacteroidales bacterium
AGATAACAGATATCTGGAAAAGCTGGTTGCCGTCAATCGCGTTTCCAAGACCGTCAAGGGCGGCCGCAACATGCGGTTCTCCGCTCTGATGGTGGTGGGTGACACCGAGAATCCCGGCACCGTCGCGGAACTGTTCTCCGCCGCCCCGAGCCTGGTCATCCTGAGCTCGCACTGCGGCAACTGGGAGCTCTTCGGCGGCATCGGCTCCTTCAACTATACCGACATCCGGACGGGCTTCACCGAGCAGAACTATTGCGTGGTGTACCGCGAGCAGTCCGACAAGGTCTGGAACGAGGTCCTTCGCTGGAACCGGCTGGCTCCGGTCGTCGACAAGGAGCATTTCGAGGGCTACCTCGAGATGCTGGATTTTGTCCGCTATGCCTTCCGGAACCGCGGGCAGAAGAAGGTTTACGACGTGCGGAGCGACCAGCGCCCCTATACCCCGTCCCCGGCCAACATCGAGGTGGAATTCCTCGGGCAGAAGGTCGATTCCATGACGGGCGCCGCCGCGCTGGCCCGGAAGTTCGGTCTGGCGGTGGCCTGCCAGTCGATGCGCTCCGACCGCCACGGGCACTATATCCTGCACTACACCCCCATCTGCACCGATGCCTCCACGATGAGCGTGGAGGAAATCATGCAGCAGTACTACCATATCCTGGAGGCCGACATCCGGCAGCAGCCGGAGCTGAACCTCTGGACCCATAAACGTTTTATTCGAATTTAACTTATTAACACACACAAGAAGCTATGACCATCAAAGATTTAAAACCGACCGTTGTCTGGAACAATTTCTACGGACTGACCCGCTGCCCGCGTCCCTCCAAGCATGAGGAGGTGGTGCGCCGGCATCTGCTAGACTGGGCCAGGGAGCACAAGGTCGAGGCGTTCGCCGACGAGACCGGCAACGTGATCATGCGTGTCCCGGCCACGCCGGGCTACGAGAACCGCAAAGGCGTCGTCCTGCAGGGCCACATGGACATGGTCCCGCAGAAGATTTCCTCCAAGGATCACGATTTCCTCAAGGATCCCATCACGACCGTCGTGGACGGCGACTGGGTCAAGGCCGACGGCACCACGCTCGGCGCCGACAACGGCATGGGCGTCGCCATGGCCCTGTCCGTGGCCGAGGACAAGAGCCTCAGGCACGGCCCCGTCGAGATCCTCGTGACCTATGACGAGGAGACCGGCATGTCCGGCGCGGACGCCCTCAAGCCGGGCGTGCTGCACGGGGACATCCTGCTCAACCTCGACTCCGAGGACGAGAACGAACTGTGCATCGGCTGCGCGGGCGGCCTGGACGCCATCGCCGACTTCAAGTACAAGACCCTCCCCACGCCGCGCGGCTACGTCGGCTACCGGATCGTCATCAAGGGCCTGTCCGGCGGCCATTCCGGCATGGATATCTCCCTGTACCGGGCCAATGCCAACAAGGTGATGGTCCGCACCTTGATCCCGCTGATCGAGAAGTACGGCGCCAAGGTCGCCGATTACAGCGGCGGCAGCCTGCGCAACGCCATTCCTTTCGAGGCGGACGCCCTCATCGCCATCCCCGCCGACAAGGCCCCCGCCGCCCTGCACCAGATCAGGCGCATCTCCAAGGACCTGACGGCGCGCTACGCGCAGAGCGATCCGGACATGCAGGTCATCGTGGAGAAAACCGCCAGGCCGGCCCGCTACATCGAGGATGCCGTGATGCTCAAGGCCTGCAAGGCCATCTTCGTCTGCCCGTCCAACGTGATCCGCATGAGCCGCTCGATGGAGGGCCTGACGGAGACGTCCATCAACCTCGCCGTCGTGCGCTGCGGCCGCGGTCACCTGACGGTCTCTTCGTTGCTGCGCAGCGCGGTCGATGAGTCCAAGCAGGAACTCGCCCTGCGCGTAAAGTATATCTTCGAGGCGGCGGGCGCCAAGATCAAGTTCGTCGGGGGCTACCCCGGCTGGACGCCCCGTCCGGACACGCCGATCATCCAGCTGATCAACGAGCAGCACATCAAGCTCTACGGCACTCCGATGAATATCGCTGCGACCCACGGCGGACTGGAATGTGCCCTGCTCGGTGCGAAGTACCCCAACTGGGAAATGGTCTCCATCGGCCCGACCGTCCTGTATCCGCACTCCCCGGACGAGCGCTGTTTCATCCCGTCCGTCCAGCGGTCCTGGGACCTGTTGAAGGCGGTGCTTGAGAACATCCCGGAGAAGTAGGATTTGCCGAGTCTCTATATCATATCAGGCTGCAACGGGTCCGGCAAGACCACGGCGTCATACACCCTCCTGCCGGACCTGCTGGGCTGCCGGGAGTTCGTGAACTCAGACGAGTTCGCGAAGAGTTTCTCACCCTTCAACCCGGGCGCGGCGTCCGTGACCGCCAGCAGGTATATGTTGATGAAAATCAATCACCTGCTGGACCGGCACGCGGACTTTGCGGTGGAGACGACGCTCGCGACACGCTCGCTGGTGCAGATCATGATGAAGGCGCGCAGCGAGGGCTACGAGGCCACGGTCATCTATTTCTGGCTGAGTTCGCCGGAACTGGCCATCGAACGGGTTCGGGCGCGCGTGGCCGCAGGCGGCCACAACATTCCGGACGCCGTGGTGCGGCGCCGCTATGTGATGGGACTGCAGTACCTGTTCAACACCTACATTCCCGTGGCGGACCGCTGGGTGCTGGCGGACAATTCGAAGTCGCCGTTCACGGTGGTCGCCGAGGGCTCAGGCGGCACGACCTACATCCGGGACAATGAGAAGTATCAACTGATCTGGAACATCGCACATCCCCATGAATCCATGTGACCGCTTCGGCGTGACCGAAAAGCAACTGCGTACGCTCGTATCCGAAGGGTTGCGGGCCGGGGGCGACTGGTGTGACCTGTATTTCGAGGACACCGCCTACCATGACCTGCTGCTGCGCGACGGCGAGGTCGGATCCGGCGGCTATCACATCGACTACGGTTGCGGGATCCGCGTCCTCAAGGGCGAGAAGACGGGCTACGCCTACGCCGAGTCCACGGATTTCCCGTCCCTGATGACCGCGGCCCGCGCTGCAAGTTCGATTGCCGCGAGTTCTTCCGCCGCCGCGGGCATTGCCACGGCGGGAGCTCCACGCCTTTCTGAGGCTGCCGCCGGCTCCGCTCTTTCCGCGGCGGGCAGCTTCTACCCGGAGCAGATCGGCTGGGAGACGGCGGAGGTGGCTTCGTTCGTGCCGTTCCTGCAGCGCATCGAGGCGGGAATCCGGGCACGCGACAGCCGGGTGCTCAAGGTCGTGGCGATGCTTTCCTGGTCAGTCAGCGACGTCCTGATGTACAATTCGTCCGGCGAACTGACCGCCGACCACCGGCCCCTGGGAAGCATCTCCGTCCAGGTGATCTTCCAACAGGGCGGACGCACAGAGGAGAACACCGTGTCGCGGAGCCTGCGCATGGGCGCGGAATTCATCAGCGACGCCGTGCTGGAAGACCTCGTGAGCCGCGCCGTGGAGGGTATGGACGCCCGCTTCGAAGCGCGGCGGCCCAAAGGCGGCCGCATGAGCGTCGTGATGGGCGCCGGCGCCTCCGGCATCTTGCTCCACGAGGCCATGGGCCATGCCTTCGAAGCGGATTTCAACCGCAAGGGGCAGTCGGTCTTCAGCGACCGCATGGGCACACGCATCTGCCGCCCGGGCATCAACATCCTCGAC
>CAJOMY010000159.1 GCA_905235775.1 uncultured Bacteroidales bacterium
ATTACATCACCCCGCACGTCCACGCCCCCGTGATCCGCGAAGGCGGACTCTACCTGTGCGACTCCGGCGGGCAGTTCGACTGCGGCACCACGGACATCACCCGCACCGTTCCGGTCGGACGGGTCGGAGCCCTGGAGCGGGAGGACTACACCCTGGTACTGAAGGGACACATCGACCTGGCGATGGCCGTTTTCCCGGAAGGAACGCCCGGATGCCGCCTGGACGCCCTCGCCCGCGAACCGCTCTGGCGCAGCATGCGCAACTTCGGCCATGGCACGGGGCACGGCGTGGGCTGGTTCCTCGGCGTGCACGAAGGGCCGCAAGACGTGCGGCAGAACCTGAATCCCACACCCCTGCAGCCGGGCATGATCCTGTCCGACGAGCCCGGCATCTACCGCGAGGGGCGGCATGGCGTACGCCATGAGAACCTGCTGCTCGTCGTCGAAGCGGGGCAGAACGAATTCGGCCGCTGGCTCGCCTTCGAGCCGCTGACCCTCTGCCACTTCGAGACGGACGCACTGGACCTTGCTCTGCTGGACCGCAGCGAGATCGACTGGCTCAACGCCTATCACGAACGCGTCTATCGCACCCTCTCCCCGCTGCTGCCCCGCGAGATCGCGGCCTGGCTGCGGGAGAAGACCCGGGCGATCTGACGAATCTGCATAAATTCACAAAAATACCCTTGCCATGAATGTTATTCCCAAATTGCTGGCCACGTCGCTGCTGGCCACTTTTCCCTTCCTGACGTCCGCCCAATTGCCCCCGCAACGGCTGGAACTTGTAAAGGTTGAGAATGAGGTCGAGACCTTCGAGGTTTTCAAACTGCCGCAGGGTGACGCGTTCAACTATTACCTCTCCGTCGGGCACCTCGGCTTCGGTGACGAGGTCCTCCAGGTGATGATCGATCCCCTTTTCGAACTGTTCATCCCGCTGGGCGGCACGGTTGCCGAAGCGCTGGAGAGCATGCAGAACATCCAACAGATCTTCAAAGAGGCACCCGGCACCAGCATGGAGTCCGAAGGATGCCTGGCTTTCGGTGTGCCGAACGACAAGCGGGAGCCGGTCAAGATCACCCTGATCAAGCCGCTGCTGAGCAAGACCCTCGAGTTTAGCATCCGGCGCGAAGAATATATGCGGGCCGCACACATCCAGAAAAGCGAATTCGACAGCCTGGTCCGCGGCGTCAAGTTCTACCAGAAGATCCATCCGAAGGAGCCGTAGGGCCGCTTCGCGGGAATCGACAAAGAGGTTGACTTTTGGTCAACCTCTTTTCGCGTGCCCCAAGCGGGAATCGAACCCGCACGGCTTTAAAGGCCACTGGATTTTGAGTCCAGCGCGTCTACCAATTCCGCCATCAGGGCTGAATGGACTGCAAAGGTAATCAAAAAACGCGATATATCAATTATCGGACGTATCCGGGACCACGGTATACAGGGTGTGTCCGTCCGGGGTGCATTTCAGTTTCCTGAACAGCTCCGATACGGTCACGAAGACATACCCCTGCTCTTTCAGCACCGGGATGGCTTCGTCAAGGGCCTCGACCGTGGCCTCGTTGCCGTCGAAGTCGTGCAGGAGGTAGATGGCTCCGGGCTCTGCATTGGCAATGATTCCCTCGCGCCGGGCCTCCTTGCCGACCGACGCCTCCCAGTCCCGGCAACCCTTGCCGCAGATGAAGGTGAGGTCGATCCAGTCATACATCTCGGGCTTGACGTCAATGTACGGCGGGCGGAAAAGCGTCGGGCGTTCGCCCGTGATCTGCCCGATGAGCGCGGACGTGGCCTCGATTTCTTCCTTGACCTGGGCTTCGTCCATCCGGGACATCATCGGGTGGGACCAGGAGTGGTTGCCGATCTCGCAGCCCTGACTGATGGCGCGCTTCATGTTGGCGGCGCTCTCGTCGGTGATGTTGTTGCCGATGACGAAGAAGGTGGCGGGCACCTGGTGTTTTTCCAGGACGTCGAGCATTCTCGATTCGGTGGTCAGGTTGGGCCCGTCGTCAAAGGAAAGGGCGAGATATTTGACCGGCTCCTTGGGAGCGCAGGCCATGGCCAGGCCGGACAGGCAGATCATAACGGAGAATTTGATGGTTCGGTTCATGCGGATTGCGACTTGAATACCCTCAAAGATAAGCAAAAAACGCGATTTATCATTTTTTTGGCGTATCTTCGTCCCCGTATGGAGAAGAAAAGCATCTACGTCATCTACGACCGCAACGTCGAAGCCTTCGCGCTCAAGCTGGCCGAGGGGCGCCCGGCGCTGGCCATCACCGCGGACGAGGCGCACAAGACCATGGACACCGTGCTGGACATCTGCCGCTGGCTGCTCGCGCGCGGCGCGAACCGCGACGCGATTGTCTGGGCCGTGGGCGGCGGCGTGACCACCGACCTGGTGGGCTTCGCCGCCAGCATCTACAAGCGCGGCGTGCGTTATGCCAACTACCCGACCACCCTGCTCAGCCAGGTGGATGCGGGCGTGGGCGGCAAGACGGGCGTGAACCTGGACAGCTACAAGAACATGATCGGGGTCACGAAGTTCCCGGTCTATACCCGCATCCTGCCCGAAGTCCTCGCCACACTTCCCGCACGTGAACTGCGCTCCGGCGCCGCCGAGATGCTCAAAACCTTCATCATCGACAACAAGGGAGGCAACTATGAGAAAGCCGTCAAGGTGCTCTCCGAGCCGGTCATCGACTTCCACGCGCTGGCCCCGCTCATCGAGGCGGCCGCGGCCGTGAAGCGCAAGATCGTGGAGCAGGATCCCTATGAGGAGAACCTGCGCCGCTGCCTCAACCTGGGGCACACCTACGCCCACGCCATCGAGTGGTATCAGCACACGCACCCGACCGCCGACCCCATGACGCACGGCGAGGCCGTGGCCGTGGGGATGGTGCAGGCCGCACTCCTGTCCGAGCGCCTGGGCCTGTGCAAGGCCGGCCTCGCGGAGCGGATTCGCGCCGACCTGACCGCCTGCGGCCTCCCCACGGAGCTCCCCTGCCCGGAGGCGGAGCTGGAAGCCGCCCTGTGGAAAGACAAGAAAGCCGAAAAAGGCATCATCCACTTTGTCCTGATCAAGAAGATCGGCAAGGTGATAATCAAAGACCTGGATGATTTGCACCAGCCTGCAGCATAAGCGCTTCGAGCAGATCCTCGCGATCCTCGAAGACCCCGCGGTCGAAATGGCGGAAATCCGCCTCGACCGCTGTGAACTCACGGACGACCAGATCGAAGAACTCTTCGGCGAGTCCGACACCCCGCTCATCGCCACTTGCCGCATCGACGGCTGCCCCTCGCCCGGAGAGGCGGAGCGCCGACTGCGCCTCGCCATCGAAGCGGGCGCCCGTTTCGCCGACCTGGAGATCGAGGCTCCGGCCGAGATGAGCAAACGCTTCCAGCACCTCTGCCGCAAGCACGGCACGGAGATCATCCGTTCCTACCACGATTTCGAAGGGACGGCGGATATCGAGGTCCTGCAACGGGCCCTTGCACGCTGCTTCCGCTACGGCGCCGACATCGCCAAAATCGTCACCACTTGCCACACGGCCGAAGATGCCGCCCGCATCGAATCGCTCTACAGCGTCGTTCTGGAGGGGGTGGACTCGCTGCAGGGCCGCCTGGTGGCCTTCGGTATGGGCGAGGCCGGGCGCGAGACGCGCCTGCAATGCCTGCGCCA
>CAJOMY010000160.1 GCA_905235775.1 uncultured Bacteroidales bacterium
CTGGACATCACCGCCGACGTGTTCTACCAGCAGCGCCGCAACATCCTCGTCAGCGCCGCCTCGCTCAACTCCGACGTGGTGGGCATCCAGTCCGCCTATGACGACCGGGGCCGCGTGGCCAGCTACGGCGCCGAACTCGGCCTGCGCTATGCCAGGACCTTCGACAACGGATTCAACCTCTACTTCGGCGGCAACGTCTCGTACGTGAAGAGCCAGATCCTCGAATGGATCGAGAATCCCGCCTACGACAACCTTTCCGTGATCGGCACACCGGCCGACGCCGCCCGCGGCCTCGTCGCCCTCGGCTTCTTCCAGAGCCAGGACGAGATCGACAACAGCCCCCTGCAGCAGTTCGGGCAGGTGAAGGTCGGCGACATCAAGTACAAGGATGTCAACGGCGACGGCGTCATCAACGAGAACGATACCGTGGCGATGGACTTCGGCTCCGCCGTCCCCGCCCTGAACTACGGTTTCCAGCTGGGCTTCGAGTACAAGGGCTTCGGCATCAACGCTTCCTTCCAGGGCGCGTCGGGCCAGACCAAGAACCTGATGTACGTGGACGGTGTCTGGGGCGCGCTCTCCGAGGCCCGCAACCTCTCGCAGGAATACTTCGACCACTGCTTCGACCGGGCCGGCGCCAGCGCCCTGTACCCGCGCCTGTCGACCACGAACGTGGCCAACAACGCCCAGGCTTCCACCATCTGGTACCGCAACGTCAGCTGGCTCAAGCTGCGCGACTGCGAGATCTACTACCGGCTTCCCAAGACCTTCCTGAGCAACCTCCGGATGGCTGACGCCAAGATCTTCGTCCAGGGACAGAACCTGTTGTCCTTCGGCAACATCAGCGCCCTGGATGCCGAGAATCTCAGCACGGGCTATCCCGTGATGAAAGCCGTGAATCTGGGCCTTTCCGTCGTATTCTAAACAAGACTGCCTTATGAAATTCCATAGAATCTGCTTATTCCTTCTCGCCTGCGTCATTCCGGCCGCGTGCGTCGACCTCAACTATACGGAGGAGAACACACGCGACGAGGAGTGGACCTACGAATACTTCGAGAACGGTATCAAGAACATGGTGTTCGACGTGTACGCGCAGCTCTACAATTCCGAGTTCGAGTCCAACAGCGCCTACTTCCTCGCCGGCGCCACCGACGAGGCCCAGTATGCCCTGGAGACCGGTGCCGTCAACAACTACACCAACGGTGGCTGGAGTCCGGCCAACCCGTATTCCAACATCTGGACGAAGTCCTATACGGCCATCGCGGATATCTGCATGTACCTGGAGAAGATCGACCAGGCGGACATCTCGGAATGGCGCTACAATCCCGACTACGTCATCTGGGTCCAGCAGCTGGAGCTCTTCCCCTATGAGCTCCGCTTCCTGCGGGCCTACTTCTACTTCGAGCTGCTCCGCGCCTATGGCGACGTGCCCCTCGTGACCACGACCCTCACCAATGCCCAGGCCAACAGCGTCAAGCGCACCCCGGCCGACCAGATCGTGAAGTTCATCGTGGACGAGCTGGACGCCGTGGCGCCCTACCTGCCAGTTTCCTACGTGACCGAGGTGGGCTCCGAGATCGGCCGCGCCACCCGCGTGGCGGCCTACGCCCTCAAGGCGCGCACGCTGCTCTATGCGGCTTCCCCGCTCTTCAATCCGTCCAACGACCAGGCCAAGTGGGCCGAGGCGGCCGAGGCTTGCAAGTACATTCTCGACAACGCCTCCACCTGGGGCCTCAAGCTCAGCACCTACAACAGCCTGTGGGGCCACGACGCGTTCTTCAATCCGGAGCTCATCTTCGGCCTGGGCCGCGGCGAAAGCAATGCCTTCGAGATGGCCAACTACCCGATCGGCGTCGAAAACGGCGCGTCCGGCAACTGCCCCACGCAGAGCTTCGTCGACCAGTATGAGTTCCAGGACAACGGCGAGACCTTCGGCGAACGCTACTCCGGCACCATCGACCTGAGCGCCGAGGATCCGTACGAGGGACTTGATCCGCGCTTCGCCCTCACCGTCGTCAAGAACGGCGACGAGTGGCCGTCCAACGGCTCCCAGAAGAAGGTGATCGAGACTTACCTCGGCGGCTTCAACGCCCTGCCGAAGTACGGCGCCACCCCGACGGGCTACTATCTGAAGAAGTACGTGGACGGCTCCTGCGTCACCACGGCTGACAACCAGACCTCCCGCCGCCACACCTGGATCCTCTTCCGCCTGGGCGAGTTCTACCTCGACTATGCCGAGGCCGTGTTCAACGCCACGGGCAGCGCCAACGACAAGACCTACGGCCTGTCGGCCAACGACGCCATCAATGTCCTGCGCACCCGTGCGGACATCAACATGCCGAAGTTCACCGAGGACGGCGACGCCTGGGTCGAGCGCTACGAGCGCGAGCGCCTGGTGGAGCTGGCCTTCGAGAACCACCGCTTCTGGGACGTCCGCCGCTGGAAGAAGGGCGCCCGGTACTTCCAGACCGTCCAGGTGGCCTCCATCAGCAGCGACCTGCAGCTGACGCGCACCAGCGTGAACCGCCAGTGGAATGAGAAGTTCAACTTCTACCCCATCCCGCAGAGCGAGATCAAGAAGAACCCCAACCTCACCCAAAATGCAGGATGGTAGTATTCCCACCTCTTAAAGGATTTCAATTATGAAGAAAGTTTTTAAACATATCGGAATATTTCTGTCCGTTGCCCTGATGGGTGCCCTCTCTTCGTGCATCCCGCAGGCAGATAACCAGCTGGCGGACCTCGGACTGGGCATCAAGGTGTTCTTCCCGACGAAAGTCGTGGAAGGACAGCCGATGACCATCAACGGATCCGGCCTGTCGGACGTCAAGGAGATCGAATTCCCGAACGGCGTCAAGGTCACGGATTTCGAGATCGTCAGCAATGAAATGATTCGCGTCACGGCGCCGGCCGGCATCGCCGCCGACGGCGGCAAGCTCATCGTCCGGTCGGCCGACCAGACCGCCGAGTCTTCCGTCTCCCTGACTCTCGGCAAGACCGTCGTATCGGGCTTCTCGAAGCAGGAAGGCGAGGAGATCACCGGCGGCGAGCAGATCACCGTCTATGGTACCGACCTCGAGTTCATCAACGCCTTCGAGATCCTGGATCCCGACGGAAATCCGCTCCTCATCCCGCATGAGGATTTCTACCGCAAGGGCACGAGCAGCGTCATCATCACGCTCCCGAAGAAGATCTTCGAAGGCAGCTACATCGCCAATCTCTACACCTACGACGGCCGTAGTTTCAATCTGCCCGAACTGAGCTACAAGCCTGCAGCCGACGGCGGACACTGGGAGACGGTCGAGACCGTCATCTGGGAGAACGACGGCTCGCACGGCGAGATCAACTGGTCCAGCGACTACCGCTTCTCCTCTGAAGAAGCTTCTTCCGGCGAGGAAATCTATGCCATCCCGATGGATCTTTGGGAGCAGATGAAGGCAGGGACTTTCTATGTACTGCTCTCCGGTGAGAATCCGCAGATCCGCGTGACCACCGGCTGGTGGAGCACGACCTGGACCGGAAACGACATCACCCCGGGCAACGAGTTGCTGACCGACAACGGCGACGGCACCTACACCCTGGCCATTACCCTGGCCGGAGATCCGATCCAGGATGTCATCGACGAACAGCACCTGCTCCTGACCGGTAGCGGCTACACCCCGCTGGAGCTCTACTTCGAGGAGGTGATCTGGGTCGACGGCGGCGACGGTGACAAGGAAGTGGTCTTCTGGGAGAACGACGGTTCGAAGGGAAGCATTAACTGGAACGGTGATTACCGCTTCGGTCTGGACGGCCACGATGACAACGGCGAGTGTCTCGCCACCTTCCCGGAGGATGTCTGGAATGTCATCAAGACCGGCACCTTCTACCTCCTGGCTTCTGCCGATGCCGATTGGCACAATGTCCGCGTGACCACCGGCTGGTGGGATCCCAATTGGAACGCGGGCGACATCGGCGCCAACAACGAGATGATGGTCCACAACGATGACGGAACCTTCACCATCGAGCTGAACTTCACTGGAGATGCCACCTTTGTGGATGCACTGGATGAGCGGCACCTGCTGTTCACCGGTGAAGGCTACACCCCGCTGAAACTCTACTACATCAAGTAAGTCAGAACACTTTTTATTCCGGAGGGAGCTGACCCTCCCTCCGGGATCCATTTAACAACCGAGCCCCATGAAGCTTTACCGCCATCTTCTTCTCCTCCTGCTGCCGCTGCTGCAGGCCGCCTGCGGGCAGAAGCCCGAACCGGCCGCCGAGCCGGCTCCGGCGCTCGTCGCCACCACCCCGGCAGACGGCACGGGAGGCCTGACCGCCTACGCGCTGGAGGTCGTCTTCACTTTCGACCAGAACATCCGGGTCACGGCGCAGGCGCAGCAGGGCATCACCGTGGACGGAGGCGCCTCCGTAAGCGAAGTCAGCACCTACGGACCGGACCTGACGGTAACGGTCACCGGGCTCGGCCGCGGCCGCAGCTATACCCTCACCCTCCCGGCCGGGACGGTCGAGGGCTACAAGACCAACCAGCAGGCCTCGGCCGCCATCCAATTCCACTTCTCCACCCGCGAAGCGACGCCCACGCCAGGCCCGGACGACTGGGAGACCGCCGCTGCCGCCGCAAGCCACATGGGCGCCGGCTGGAACCTCGGCAACACCCTGGAGTCCAACAGCGGCGACGTGGACAACATGTGGATCGAAGCCTACTCCGGCCGGAAACCGTCCGACTACGAGACCGCCTGGGGCCAGCCCGTTGCCACCCGCGAGCTCATCCACATGTTCAAGGAGGCCGGCTTCAATACCATCCGCGTCCCCGTGACCTGGTATCCGCACATGGGACTTCCCCTGAGCGTGTCGGGAACCCATTGGGACAAATCCGGCTGGACCGGCACGGACGTCGATCCCGTCTGGATGGCCCGGGTGAAGGAAGTCGTGGACTACGTCATCGACGAGGGAATGTACTGCGTCCTCAACGTCCACCACGACACAGGCACGGCCACCACGGCCTGGCTCCGCGCGGATGAAGGCGTCTATGCGGCCACCCGCGGGCGCTACATCGCCCTGTGGACGCAGATTGCCACGGAGTTCCGCGACTACGGCCCGACGCTCCTGTTCGAGTCCTTCAACGAGATGCTGGACGCGAAGAACACCTGGAACGCCTCCACCCACGAGGCGCACGGGGTCATCAACCAGTACAACGCCGACTTCGTGGCCACGGTCCGGGGCACGGGAGGCAACAACGCCAGGCGCAACCTGATCCTGAACACCTACGCGGCCAGCTGCCAGAAAGAGGTACTCGCCGACTTCAAACTCCCGCCCGACGCCGTCGAGGGCCACCTGCTGGCCGAGGTGCACAGCTACGCCCCCTACAATTTCGCCTTCGACAGTGCGCCCAACCCCAAGAAGGTCTTCGACGCCGCCTGCGAGGCGGAAGTCCGGGGCCTGGTGGAGAACATGAACACCTACCTGGTGAGCAAGGGCATCCCCTGCGTGCTGGGCGAATTCGGCTGCGACTCGGCCGACCGCACGGAGCCGGAGCTGGCCAAGCAGGCGAAATGCTACGTGTCCGCCGCGGCGAAGTACCACATCCCCTGCCTCTACTGGATGACGCTCAGCGACGCCAAAGACCGGTCCGTCCCCCAGTGGACCAAGCCGGCGATCAAGGACGCCATCCTGCAGGCCTATTGGGACAACTGGAAATAGCTTGACAAACTGATGATGAAAAAATACCTCTTGACGACCCTGACAGGAATGGCCTGCGCCCTTTTCGCCGCAGGCTGCACGCCCGTCGCCCCGAATGACACGCCGGACAGCATCACCCTCAGCGCAGAAAGCATCCAGGTCCCGGCCGAAGGCACCGATGCGCAGACGTTGACCGTGACCGCGCCCGCACGCCCGCTGATCGGCGGCGTTCCGGACTGGATCGTCTGGACGGAAGGCGTCTTCGACCGGCATCAGATCAGCTACAACTTCAGCGTGGCGCCCAATACCGCCTACACGGCGCGCGAAGCCGTCATCACGCTCTCTGCCAGCGCCCTGTCCGGCACTTTCCGCGTCACCCAGGCGGCCGCCGCGCGACCGGCTCCCGGCCCCGATCCGGATCCCGGCACGGAGGACGCGGCACAGATCGCCTCCCGGCTCGGACTGGGCTGGAACATGGGCAACCAGTTCGACGGCTTCTACAACGGCAGCTGGGCCGGCGCCCTGGAGGGCTATCCGGAAGAGTGTGTCTGGCAGCCCGGGACGGCGGACGAAAAAGAAGACTTCAACCGGGAGGCGGGATTCGCCAGCGTGCGCATTCCGATCAGCTGGCTCAAGATGATCGGCCCCGCACCGGACTACACCATCGACGCAGCCTGGATGGCGCGTATCCACGAAGTGGTGGACTACGCCCACGCCGCCGGGCTCAACGTCATCATCAACACCCACCACGACGAGAACCACGGCGCCGACAACGACTACCAGTGGCTGGACATCAAGCACGCCGTGGACGACCCTGCGCTCAACGAGGCCATCCAGGCCGAGATCCGGGCCGTGTGGACCCAGATCGCCACGGAGTTCCGCGACTGCGGCGGCTGGCTGGTCATGGAGAGCTTCAACGAGATCAACGACGGCGGCTGGGGCTGGAGCGAAGACTTCCGCACCGACCCCACCCGGCAGTGCGACATCCTCAACGGGTGGAACCAGGTCTTCGTGGACGCCGTGCGCGCCACGGGCGGGAAGAACGCCACCCGCTGGCTGGGCGTGCCCACCTACGCGGCCAACCCGGAATTTGCCGTCTACAGCAGGATGCCCCGGGACCCGGCCGGCAAGACCCTGCTCGCCGTGCATTTCTACGATCCGTATGAATACACCATCGGCGAGGAGCAGTACTCCGACTGGGGGCACAATGGCGCCGGCGGCAGGAAGGCGACCTGGGGCGACGAAGACCATGTGAAAGCGACCTTCGCCAAGCTCAAGGCGGACTACCTGGACAAGGGCGTCCCCGTGTATCTGGGCGAGTTCGGCTGCTCCATGCGCAGGCGCTCCGACGCCCGGGCCTGGGCCTTCTTCAAGTACTACCTGGAATATGTCGTCAAGGCCGCCAAGACCTACGGCATCCCCTGCTTCCTCTGGGACAACGGCGCCGGCGGCACCGGCCGGGAGCAGCACGGCTACATCCACCACGGCACCGGCGCTTGCATACGGCAGCGCCCGGGAGGCCGTGGACGTGATGGCGCGCGCCTGGAACAATCCGGATCCGGACTATACCCTGCAATCCGTTTATGACCATGCACCGAAATATTAGACGTTTATGATACTACTGAAACCTATTGCCCCGCTGACGGCCGCCTGCGCCCTCCTTCTGGCGGCAGGCTGCGCCCGGCAGCCCTCCACCCCCGCCGACCTCGAAAAGGCGCTGGAATGCTGGCGCAAGTATCTGGAGCTCCACCCCGACGACCAGGCGGCGAAAGACGAAATCGCGCGGCTGGAGGGGCTGCTCCCGCCGCCGGAGGAACCGGTCGCGGAAACCCCGGAGAAGACCGGAGTAATCGAAGGGCTG
>CAJOMY010000161.1 GCA_905235775.1 uncultured Bacteroidales bacterium
ACGAAGACCTTGCTGGTCGTACCCGACAAGCAGATGGAGGATTTCCGGCGCGTGCTCGACCTTTCCACGACGGAGGGCGGGCTGCTGGACCGGCCTCTCGCCCTTGGCGACCGGGTCCGCGTCGTCAAAGGCGTCCTGAGCGGCGTCGAGGGACGTGTGTTCGAGTTTCGCGGGCGCACCTACGTGGTGGTGGAGCTGCTCGGCAGCTGGTTCGCCCGCGCCGAAGTGCCCCGTGCCTGGCTGGAACTGATATAACGTCATACCGGACTTGACCCGGAATCTCCGACGACGATGAAACTTTTTTGATAAAATAAACGTATAAGATAGTATGAACAAGAAACTTAACTACATCGCACCGGCTGTCCTGAACGACCTCGCCCTGGAGCTCGAAGCCGAGATCCTGGGAGCTTCCGCCGAGCTCCAGATTGATGAGAGCATCGAGAAAGTCGAGACGATGGGGCAGGAAATCGGCGGCACCATCGGTACGGACCAGTGGACCCAGGGATGGGAATAGTGTGTTAACGTAAACATGGTTCACATGAGATTCAGAACACTCATCCTGGCCGGAACGGCACTGCTCGCCCTGACGTCCTGCCAGCAGCTCTTCATGGGCGACCGAACGGGCAAGCCCGTGACGTTCAACGCCTCCTCCGAGGTTGATCCGACCACCAAGACCGCCTACTCCGGTGTGGTCATTGGCGGCCGGGAACGCATCAACTGGGTGGACAAGGACCCGGTCCGCATGCTCATGCTCACCCACGACCCATATAACCGGAACAATTCCGAGACCGACACCAAGACCTACTACGTCGTAGACATCCGCGAGGACGGCAACAAGAGCGTGGGCAAGGTCGCCGCCGCCGGCGCATTCCTGACCTGGCAGGAGAACAAGATCCACGATTTCTACAGCATCTATCCCGGCAACTACATCGGCAGCACGAATATCTCCGGTGACACGCGTGCCATCAACCTCACCCTGCCTTCCGCCCAGCACGGGGACATCGCCGCCAACATGCGCTACGCCTACATGGCGGCCATCCACGAGGGCTATGACACGGCGGGCAGAGGCAGCGTCGTGCTGGACTATTATCCGTTGGTGACCACCGTCTATATCACGCTGCACAACGCCACGCAGGCCCCGATCACCGTCAGGAGCGTCCGGATCAAGTCCACGGACAGCCAGGCCCTTGTCGGAACCTACACCGTCACTTCCCCGGGAGGGTCCACGCCCTTCTCCCCCCAGAACGGAGGAGAGACTGCAACCTCTCCGGAAGTGTCCGTCGTGCTCGACAACGCCACCCTCCAGCCCGGCGGGAGCACGACCTGCGTCATCTTCCTGATGCCCACCAGGACATACAATCCCGACAACCTGCAGCTGACCGTCGTGACCAACGGCGGCATCTCCGACATCTCCATGGCCAATGCGGGCAACGTCCAGTTCCAGCCTTGCAAGAAATACAATCTGGATTTCAATATCGAGGAGCGCCCGATCCAGTACAACGACCTCACGCCGGTGATGAACAACCTCTGCGTGCTGTCCAACTCCATTTTCTGCCAGCAGTTCCAATTTATCCCCTGGGCGAATCCTCCCGGGCTGTACTACAAGGGCGATGCCTATCCGCCGATCCCCGTATCCGACGAAGACCTTGGGGCGGCTCTGCTGGAGGTGACTGAAATTTCGAATCTCGACGACCACAGCCTGGACTGGATGATGCGCGACCTCACGCCGGCGGACTTCGCCATCTTCCCGAACCTGCAGTCCATCAACCTGTCCATGTCGAACAGCAACAACAGCTTCTCCGTGGCCGACCTGAACAACCTGATCGAGTTGATCTACACGGGCACGGCCTCCAGCCTGTCGGTCACCAACTGCTCGTTCGACCCGGAGAATGCCCAACCTCTGGTCATCAGTACTTACAATCAGGATATGTCCATCAGCTTGACCAACATCTCAGGTCTGCAGGAGATTGATCTCGTGGGCGGAGACGACCTGAATGGAGGTCAGATCGGCAGTGTCTTCATCCAGAACTGCCCCGACCTCAAGACCGTCAAGATCCTGCAGGCATCTGGCGACATCCTCCTGAGGAAGGCCGTTTTCGACGACCTCGCATCCATCGAGACCATCTACATCGAGTCGGCCAACTACACGACCGACATCGAGGTGACCGACTGCCCGAACCTGCAGCGTTTCATCGTGTGCAAGCAGAACAACTGGATGCTCACGAACGTATCCCTCACCAATTGCCCTCGGCTGGGCGATGCCGCGACCGACAATTCCGAGTACGGCATGACGGGATTCAGCATCGAGAAAGTTTCGACCGACTTTGTCGCCCGCAAGTACAACTGTCCCAATCTGGGCCCGACCTTCCAGACGAGCAACGCATACGGTCCGACGACGATTACCTTCCGCGAGTAGACAGGAGGTTCCCCAGCGCCAGCTCCCGGATGGTAGCCAGCGTCTCCCGGGGGCCATATGACAAGGAGAACGGCAGCCGCCGCAGGAAAGCCCCTGCGGTGGCTGTTTTCCTTTTGGCATGGTGGCTGAAATGGCCCGAAGTGCGGACGATGCACCGGAGCCGCTCCGGATCGGCCGGACGGAAATCCGGCAGGCAGCAGGACGCATCCAGTCCGAAGTCGGCCACCAGCAGCGAGCATAGAAGCGAATGCCAGCGCAGCAGACCGGCGTATTTCAGCGCCGCCCGCAGCTCCGCCTTGTCATAGCGGCCGTCCAGCCGTGAGAGCGCCACGGCCAGGTCGCACAACTGCTTGCAACCCAGGCCGAAGCCCATCGCATGCTTGAAGATATGCGCGGACAGCAACAGGATCTCCCCGCAGGGCGAGCCGGGCTCCGGCAGCCGGTCCGGCGGCCGGTGGATGTCATAATAGCGCGGATGCAGCTCCACCGTCACGCTGTCGCGCGCAAACACGGCGGCGCCGTCCGCCGCCGTCCGGGCATCCGGGAAGAGGTCCCGCGCCCGCTGGAACTCCCCTGCCGGGAGATACAAGTCGATGTCGCCGACCTGGCGGTATTCGGGAGCGGCGTAGTACTTGGCCGCCTCGCTCCCCTTCTGCACCCGCGGATGCAGCCCGGCCTGCGCAAGTTCCGACAGGAGCGCCTCCTGTACGCGGGCATAGCGTTCCCGCGCCCGTCCGAAGGCGGTCTCCCAGGCCTGGAGCGTCGGGGAAAAGGTCTCCTGCGGCCGCTGCTCCCCGCTCAGATGCGCGATTCCGCGCAGCAGCAGGCCCATCACGGCCTGTCCGCGTCCCAGCGCCAGCAGCCTTTCCCACTCCGCCTGACCCGGCCCGGCGGGAAGCCGCAGGTCCTGCTCCCACAGGCCCGCGCGCAGCAGAGACAGGAAGGTTTCCCAGGATGTATCTTGCACCGAATGACTCATTTCGGGATTAAAGATACGGATTTATTCTTATCTTTGTTATCCCGAATGCGGCGATTTCCGATTATATTCTTTCTTGCGCTGACCCTGAACGGGTTCGCGCAGGAACAGTTTCTCCGGCTGCCGCAAGCGGATGACACTTCTTCGGAGTCCATCCGGAACGCCCCCCTCTACGGCAAGAAAGTCATCGTCGGGGACAGTTACGTCCAGAATGCCGGGCGCCCCATTGAGGAAACCTGGCACTACAAGCTCGCAGAGAAATACAACATGGAGTACCACAACTGGGGCCGGAACGGCAATTGCATCGCCTACGAATGGAGGACGGGCCTGTTCGGTCTCCCCATGCACGAACGGTACACGGAACTTCCTGATATTAAAGCAGATTACATCATCGTCATCGGAGGACACAACGATGCCGTACTCATGCACCGGTACGGCGTGGGGACGGAGTATTTCCGCTCCCGGCTGGGCGTGCTCTGCGCGGGCCTGAAACGGAAGTATCCTTCGGCAATAATCTGTTTCGTCACCCCCTGGCCCGTTCCGCAGCCCATGTACCGGGAAACGGCCCGGTCCATGCTGGAAATTTGCGGCAGCTACGCGATCCCGGTCTTCGACGCCTTCCACCACAGCGGCCTGCCCCTCCTGTTCCGGCTTGTCCGCCAGCGGTACTTCCAGTCCGCGGACGACGTCGCCCACCTCAACGACAAGGGCCACGATGCCGTCCTGCCCCGGATGGAGCATTTCCTGCTCAGCCTCTGACCCGTCCCGACATAGTAATGTCGGGGCTTGTTTTTTTAGCGATAATTGGGTATTTTTGTTCTTGGGAATGGTCTTCCATTTCATATCTCGTGCCCGGACTTGCACCTGCAGGCCCGACGGCGAAGCCGTAAACAGATAACAACCAACATTAGTGTCCACTAAAAATTTATATATAGGTCTTTGAAAATATTGATAGTTAGATAGTTATGAGATGTTTGAGGAGTAAACGGTTTTGAATCGTAACTTTGTCTGTAAATCAGACAGTTATGCATAATCAATCGTACGTTTTTGCTCAATTAGCATCGCACCTG
>CAJOMY010000162.1 GCA_905235775.1 uncultured Bacteroidales bacterium
ACAATTTTTTGTTCTTACCCCCGGAATGACCCCTTTCATTCCGGGGGACTTTCTTATTTTTGTCGCCCAAACAAGCTGTTGGTATGAGAAAAAAAATTGTGTTTTCCTTTTCCCACTGTGTTTGTGGATTCTCGCTGGGGTGCGCGCTGCTGCCCGTCGTCGCAGCCGTGGCGTCTGGGGCGTTCCCGGATCCGGCCGTCATGGACGCCGGGTTGCTTGCGGCCGGTGCCGTCCTGCTCCTGCTCCCCGTCATGGATGAATATGCGGCTCCGGCGCTGTATTACGCCGCTGCGTCCCTCGCCGTATCCGCCGTGGGGGTGCTCGCCGCCTTGCCCGTACGCCTCTGGCTGCCGGCCGTGCTGTTGCTGCACGGCTGCTGCCTGTTCCGGCGCGCCCGCGCCCATTACGAGCAGCTGCAGCCCCTCTTCCGGAGCATGGCCGTCTGGTACAGCGTGGAGAACCATGCGCGCTACAGCTACTCGCTGGTGCTCTACCTGCTCTCGGCCCTGCTTCCTGGGACGGCCGGACCGCGCTGGCTGGCCTGGGCGGAAATTCCCCCGGCCGCCGTGTTGTATGTGCTGCTGCTTACCCGCGTGCATACCGGGCGTACTTGCTTCCTGCGGCCGTCCCGGGAGCGGGAGATCAAGGACCTGATCCGCGGAAACCTGCGGACCGTGCCTGCGCAGGCCGGAGAGAAGACGGAGGAGATGGCGCGCATGTCGCGCCTGTATGCCCGTGTCGTCACGGTCATGGAGCAGAAGCGCCCCTTCCTGGACGAGAATTTCGGCCTGGACGACCTGGCTGCGGCCGTCTTTACCAACCGGGGGTATCTGTCGCGAACCATCAACATCCTGTCGGGACGCAATTTCAGCCAGTTCGTCAATTATTTCCGCGTGCGCTACGGCGCGGAGCTGATCCGCAAGGATCCCACGCTGCGGCTGATCAGCGTGGCGCAGATGTGCGGCTTCCATTCGAGCCCGTCGTTCAATGCGGCGTTCAAGGTGAACATGGGAGAGACGCCCTCGGCTTTCCAGGAGCACATCCGGGCGCAGGGGCTTGCGAAATAGCGCTTATTCGGCGAATCTCCAGCTCGCCGGCACGGGGGCCTCAACGGCCATTTCCTCTTTCCGGACGGGGTGGACGAAGCGGATCCGCCGCGCGTGCAGGCAGATGCCGCCGTCGGGGTTCGAACGCGGTGCGCCGTATTTGAGGTCGCCCTTGATGGGACAGCCCAGGTGCGCGAGCTGGCAGCGGATCTGGTGGTGCCTGCCGGTGAGCAGGTCCACTTCCACCAGGTGGTATCGGTCCGTGCTCCGCAGGTAGCGGTAGTCCAGTTTCGCCAGCTTGGCGTCCGGATGACGGGCGGGTTTGGGGGTGTCGCCCGGGGCGGCGATGTAAGACTTGTTCTGCTGCTCGTTGCGGATTATCCAGCCTTCGAGCCGGCCTTCCGGCGGCTCGGGCTTCACGCAGCACAGCGCCCAGTAGGTCTTGTGGACGGTGCCTTCCCGGAAGGCGGCGGTGAGGCGCTCCAGCGCCTTGGAGGTCTTGGCCAGCAGGCAGACTCCGCTCACGGGCCGGTCGAGTCGGTGGGGGAGGCCGAGGAAGACCTTCCCGGGCTTGCCGTCCCGCTGCGCAATGAAGGCCTTGTAGGCCTCCGTCAACGGCTCGTCGCCCGTCTTGTCGCCCTGCGTGATCTCGCCCACGCGCTTGCACACCACCAGCAGGTGGTTGTCCTCATAGAGGATCCGCCCCGAGAGGTCGTCGAATTCCTGCTTGCCCAGCTTCCTGTATTCCATGGGGCAAAGATAGCAAATAAATCCTCCTCCCGTCCTCAAATACTGCTTCAATCGCCGCTTCCGGGCTGCACCGCCCCCTTGAAAACGTCTCGCTGCGCTCGACCCCACCGCTGCGCTCCGCTTGCGGTCCCCCCTCTTACGATGCCGAGGGTGGCACGGTTTTCAGGGGGGCGGTGCAGCCCGGAGGGGAGGCGATAAATGACAATTTGTCAGAAATCCGTCGTTGGCAAAGGTTTTGATGATACCTTTCCCGGCCTGCCGGAAATGGCAGCTGACAGAAGTGAAATTTAAAAGTCAGATATTATGGGAAAAATCATCGGAATCGACCTCGGCACCACGAACTCCTGCGTGGCCGTGATGGAAGGCAACCAGCCGACCGTCATCATCAACGACGAAGGCGCGCGCACCACGCCGTCCGTCGTCGCTTTCACGGAGAACGGCGAGCGCAAGGTGGGCAACCCCGCCAAGCGCCAGGCCATCACCAACCCCCACAACACGATCTTCTCCATCAAGCGTTTCATGGGCGAGACCTATGACCAGGTGGGCAAGGAGATCTCCCGTGTGCCGTACAACGTCGCCCGCGGCGAGAACAACACCCCGCGCGTCGATATCAGCGGCCGCCTCTACTCTCCGCAGGAGATCTCCGCGATCATCCTCCAGAAGATGAAGAAGACGGCCGAAGATTACCTCCGCCAGGAGGTCACCGAGGCGGTCATCACCGTCCCGGCCTACTTCTCCGACTCGCAGCGCCAGGCCACCAAGGAGGCCGGCAAGATCGCGGGTCTGGACGTCAAGCGTATCATCAACGAGCCGACGGCCGCGGCCCTCGCCTACGGCCTCGACAAGAAGAACAAGAACATGAAAGTCGCGGTTTACGACCTCGGCGGCGGCACCTTCGATATCTCCATCCTGGAGCTTGGCGACGGCGTGTTCGAGGTGAAGTCCACCAACGGCGACACCCACCTGGGCGGCGACGACTTCGACCAGGCCATCATCGAATGGCTGGCCCGCGAGTTCGCGACCGACAACGGCGGCATCGACCTCAAGAAGGACCCGATGGCCCTGCAGCGCCTCAAGGAGGCTGCCGAAAAGGCCAAGATAGAGCTTTCCAACCAGACCACCACGGAAATCAACCTCCCGTACATCACGGCCGACGCAACCGGTCCGAAGCACCTTGTGAAGACTCTCACCCGCGCCAAGTTCGAGGCTCTCTGCGACAACCTCTTCCAGCGCACCATGGAGCCCTGCCGCAAGGCTCTCGCGGACGCTCATCTGTCCGCAAGCCAGATCGACGAGGTCCTTCTCGTGGGCGGCAGCACCCGTATCCCCAAGATCCAGGAGCTGGTGAAGCAGTTCTTCGGCAAGGAGCCCAACAAGAGCGTCAATCCCGACGAAGTCGTCGCCATCGGCGCATCCATACAGGGCGGCGTGCTTGCAGGTGACGTGAAGGACGTGCTCCTTCTGGACGTGACCCCGCTCAGCCTCGGCATCGAAACCCTCGGCGGAGTGATGACCAAGCTCATCGAAAGCAATACCACCATCCCCGTCCACAAGGACCAGGTCTTCAGCACGGCGGCCGACAATCAGCCTTCCGTGGAAATCCGTGTCCTCCAGGGAGAACGCCCGATGGCAAAGGACAACAAGCAGATAGGCGTCTTCCATCTCGACGGCATCGCTCCCGCACCCCGCGGCATTCCCCAGATTGAGGTTTCCTTCGACATA
>CAJOMY010000163.1 GCA_905235775.1 uncultured Bacteroidales bacterium
GTGGACGCCAAGGAGGGCGTCATGTGCAACTCCGGTTTCCTCAACGGGATGACGGTCAAGCAGGCCATCGAGGCCGCCAAAGACTATGTCGAGGCGAAAGGCCTGGGCCGCCGCAAGACCAACTATCGCCTGCGCGACGCCATTTTTTCGCGCCAGCGCTATTGGGGCGAACCTTTCCCGATCTGCTACAAGGACGGCATCCCGTCGCCGCTGCCGCTCTCCGCGCTGCCGCTCCGCCTGCCCGAAATCGACTCCTTCAAGCCTTCGGCGGACGGCGAACCGCCGCTCGCGCGGGCCAGGGACTGGACCTGGGAGGGCTATCCCCTGGAGAAGAGCACGATGCCGGGCTTCGCCGGCTCCAGCGCCTACTACCTCCGCTACATGGATCCGCACAACGACGGCGCCCTGGTCAGCCGCGAAGCCGACGAATACTGGCGTAATGTCGATCTGTACATCGGCGGCACGGAGCATGCCACCGGGCACCTCATCTACGCCCGCTTCTGGAACAAGTTCCTCTACGACAGGGGCTATGTCTGCGAGGACGAGCCGTTCCGCAAGCTCATCAACCAGGGCATGATCCAGGGCCGGTCCAACTTCGTGTATCGCGTGGTCGGAACCAACACCTTCGTCTCCCTGGGCCTGAAGGACCGGTATGAGACCACCGAGATCCACGTGGACATCAATCTCGTCCGGAATGACCGGCTCGACCTCGAAGGTTTCCGCGCCTGGCGCCCCGAATTCGCGGATGCCGAATTCATCCTCGAGGACGGGGAGTACATCTGCGGCTGGGCCGTCGAAAAGATGAGCAAATCCATGTACAACGTCGTCAACCCCGACGACATCTGCGACACCTACGGCGCCGACACGCTCCGGCTCTACGAAATGTTCCTCGGCCCGCTCGAACAGAGCAAGCCCTGGGACACCAAGGGTATCGACGGCGTGTCCCGCTTCCTCAAGAAGTTCTGGCGGCTCTATACCGACCGTGAGGGTCTTGCCGTCACCGACGGGAAGGCCACCCCGGCCGAACTGAAGATCCTGCACCGCCTCATCGCCAAGGAACAGGAGGACATCGGGAACTTCTCGTTCAATACGACCATCAGCGCTTTCATGATTGCCGTGAACGAACTGTCCGCCCTCGACTGCCGCAAACGCGAAATCCTCGAGCCGCTCTGCGTGCTCCTGTCTCCCTTCGCCCCGCACATGGCCGAAGAGTTGTGGGAGCAGCTCGGTCATGCCGGGAGCATCTCGGACGCCCGTTTCCCGGAGTACAACGCCGCTTACACCGTTGAGGACAGCGTGACCTACCCGGTCCAGTTCAACGGCAAGATGCGCTTCACCGTCGACCTGCCGAAGAGCGCGGCTCCCGCGGAGGTCGAGACGGCTGTGCGCGGGCTCGAACAGACCGCGAAATGGGTGGGCGACCAGCAGATCGTCAAGGTGGTGGTCGTGCCGGGCCGTATCATCAATATCGTGGTGAAATGACGAAGAGAGTCATTGCCCGCACCGTGTGGGAGTACGTCATCCTGACCATCGCCTGCGTCTTCTTCGCGATGGCCTGGGAGTGCTTCATGATTCCGAACGGGATGTCTGCGGGCGGCATGATGGGCCTCTGTACCGTCATTCAGTATGCCACCGGCGGCCTGATTCCGGCCCAGTATTCCTACATCGCCATCAACGGCATGCTGATCGTTGTCGCCGTGATCGCGATGGGGATCGGTTTCGGCTTCAAGACTATCTGGTGCATCCTGATCTCCAGCCTCATCATGGGCGTCCTGTCGAAAACGGAGGCCCTTCATGCCGTTCCCGGCTCCTTCTTCTATATGCAGGAGCGCCTGCTCGTCCCGGTCGTGGCCGGCGTGTTCGAGGCGGTGGGCCTGGGCCTCGTGCTCCGCTATGGCGGCAGTACGGGCGGGACGGACATCGTGGCCCTGATGGTCAACAAGTACTGGCCGGTCTCGCTCAGCACGGTCTTCCTGGTTTCCGACGTGATTGTCTGCTCCCTGCTGCTGTTCCTGCCGGAAAAGAACTTTTCCGACATGTGCTATGGCCTGACGGAAGTGGTGATCTTCTCGCTGGTGATCGACATCGTGGTGGGCGGCAAGCGTTCCTCCTACCAGCTGCTGGTCTTCTCCGAGCACTACGACCGGATCGCCGACCATATCATCCGGGAGATGGACCGCGGCGTGACCGTCCTCAGGGCCCAGGGCTGGTACACCAAATCCGACAAGAACGTTCTGCTGATTCTCATCAACCAGGCGCAGTTGTCCGCGCTGTCCCGTGTCATCAAGGAGATCGACCCGCGCGCCTTCATGTCCATTTCCCCGACGCACAATGTCTACGGTGAAGGCTTCGACGAGATCAAGACCGGCGTACAGCTGAAAAAGAAACAGAAACGCAAGCATGAATAACAAGAAAATCTGGGTCGGCGTCAAGGAGTACATCCTGATTACCCTTGGCGTGGCCATGTATGTGATGGGATGGATCATCTTCCTGATCCCGAACAACATGATCGGCGGCGGCGTGACCGGTCTGGGCTCCATCATCCAGTACGCCACCAACGGTCTGGTCAAGATCGGCTATACTTATTTCGCCGTCAATGCCGGCCTGCTCGTCGCAGCCCTCTTCACGCTGGGGCGCAGCTTCGGCGCCAAGTCCATCTACGCCATCCTGCTGACCTCCGTGCTGCTCAATGTCGCACAAGGCATCGTGCCGGAGGAGATCATCAAGCTGCTGGCGCTGGACAACGGCAAACTGATGTGCACCATCATGGGCGGCATCATGGTCGGCATCGGCATCGGGGTATCCATGTCGCAGGGCGGCAGTACGGGCGGCACGGACATCATCGCCCTCATCGTCAACAAGTACCGCAACGTCTCGCCCGGGCGCATGATCCTGATCCTGGACGCCGTGATCATCCTGTCCTCCCTGCTCGCGCCGTCCTATATGGCCGACGGGTCACGGATGCCCTGGCCGGACAAGATCACGACCGTGGTCTACGGTTTCATCCTGATCACGATCGTGAGCACGGTACTCGACCTGTACCTGTCCGGTTCCCGGCAGTCCGTGCAGATTTTCGTCCTGTCCTCCAAGCATGCCGAGATCGCCGACGCGATCACCAGCGACCTGCACCGCGGGGTCACGGTCCTGAACGGGAAAGGCTGGTACACCAAGAACGACACCGAGGTCGTGATGGTGATCACGCGGAAGACCGACCTGAATGTGTTTTTGAAATACATCAACAGCATCGATCCCAACGCTTTTGTGTCCGTATCATCGGTTACAGGCGTGTACGGGAAAGGATTTGACACGTTCAAGACCGGCAGTAAAAAATAATTTCGAACCGCAAATCACAATTTTTTGTTCTTACCCCCGGAATGACCCCTTTCATTCCGGGGGACTTTCTTATTTTTGTCGCCCAAACAAGCTGTTGGTATGAGAAAAAAAATTG
>CAJOMY010000164.1 GCA_905235775.1 uncultured Bacteroidales bacterium
CGTCACCGGTCAGGGAGAATTCCCCTTCCGGACTCTGCAGCAGCACATTGATGTCCAGATCGTTGAACGGCCCGCTGGCCTGGGCCTGGATGGTGAGCGGCACGTTGTGGGCGATCATGCCGAAATCCGGGGCGGGCGACTCGGGGGTGAGTCCGCCCAGGAAGCGGGACAGGCCCGTGGTCGTGCCCGTGAGGTCCTGGAGCGTGGCGTCGAGCTGGCTCTCCTGCAACTCCGGAAGCCCCGTGATGCGGGCCTCCACGGTGGTGGACACGCCGGTGGTATGCTCCGTGAAGCTCAGGCGCTCCACCCGCAGGTCGCTGACGGAGCCGCTTACGTTCGCGCGGCGGATGTCCATCACGAGGGGACTGTCCTGGAAGTCCCCCGTGATGCCGGCAATCGACTGCAGGGCGGCGCGCGAGCGCTGTATGTCGGCTTCGATGACGACCTTGTTGACAAAGTCGGAGAAATCGCTCAAGGCGTTGTATTGCAGGGAGAGGGTGCGCAGATTCAGGTCCGACCAGGGATCGCGCAGGCGGAGGTCCTCGATGAGCGCACCGTCCAGCAGGCCGAATTCGCAGCTGGCTGAGAACTGGTCGATGAAATAGCCGCTCTTCTCCCGGGCTTCCAGGCGGTCGATGTAGCCGATGATCTTGGCGTCGGCCATGCGGAATCCGTGGCCGACGATATCGGCCGTCAGGTCGAGGTCGTCGAAATTGAGTCCGTGGCCCTTGTAGGTCCCATTGTCGGGGAGGAAGCTGTTCATCCGGAAACGGAAATTCTGGATACGCAGCTTCTTGATATTGAAAAGGCTGTTGCGGGTTGGCGGCTCGTCGCTGGGTTTCAGGCGGAAAATGCGGGACAAGTTGTCGTGGTATTCCACGCCCGGTTCGGAGACGAGGTGAAAAGCGCCGTCCTCGATCGTGACGCGGCCCAGGTGGATGCCCTCCCTGTTGAACAGTCCGTTGAGCGAGAAGGTGGCCGTGATGATCTTCGCGCTGAAAACCGTGTCGGCGGGAAACCATCCCCGTCGGTATTCATCCTCGAAATAGGGCATGCGGTCGATCAGCTTGACATTGCGGAGCACGACCACGCCGGAGGTCATCACCTTCAGCTCGTCGTACTGGATGCGGCCGTCCATGATGGCGGCCAGCTGGTTCAAAGCCACTTTGGACAGGCGCGTCTGCACGTATGGAGTCTGGATGGCAACCAGAAACGCCATGACCAGCACTGCCAGAAAGCCGACAATGCGCGCGATGATGTATCCCGTTTTCCTGTACATGGCGATTGTAATCCACAAATATAATAAATTCTCCGCTTATTTCCATGTGTGTGCGGGCTCGGGAATAATTGCTATCTTTGCCGGGAAATACGGTTTTCAGATGGCGGACATCATTCTCGGCATAGAATCCTCCTGCGACGACACCTCGGCGGCCGTTATCCGCGACGGGTGGCTCCTCTCCAACGTGATCGCCAGCCAGGATGTGCACCGCGCCTTCGGCGGCGTGGTCCCGGAACTCGCGTCCCGGGCGCATGAGCAGAACATCGTGCCGGTGGTCAGCGAAGCCCTCGCCCGGGCGGGCGTCAAGGCCTCGGAACTGACCGCCATTGCTTTCACGCGCGGCCCCGGACTGCTCGGATCGTTGCTGGTGGGCACTTCCTTCGCCAAGGCGATGGGCCTGGCGCTGGACGTGCCCATCGTGATGGTGAACCACCTGCAGGGACATCTGCTTGCCGATTTCATCCGCCAGGACGGCAAGCCTGTCCGGGAGCCCTCGTTCCCGTATCTGTGCCTGCTGGTCAGCGGCGGCAACTCGCAGATCGTGCGGGTGGACGACCCGCTGCATTTCGAAATCCTGGGCCAGACCATCGACGATGCGGTGGGGGAGGCCTTCGACAAGTGCTCGAAGATGCTGGGCCTCGGATACCCGGGCGGCCCGGTCATCGACCGGCTCGCCAAGGAAGGTGATCCGACCCGTTTCCAATTCACCAAACCGCATATCGAAGGGCTGGATTACAGTTTCAGCGGCGTGAAGACCTCCCTGCTCTATTTCGTCCGGGACGAGATGGCGAAGGATCCGGACTTCCTCGAAAAGAACAAGGCGGACCTGTGCGCTTCTTTCCAGAAGACCCTGATCGACATCCTGCTGGACAAGCTCGTCAAGGCGGCGAAGCAGACCGGCATCCGGGAGATCACCATCGGCGGCGGCGTGTCGGCCAACAGCGGGCTGCGTGCCCGCATCGAAGCGGAAGGCCGCAAGCGCGGCTGGAACACGTACCTGCCCGAATTCAAGTTCACGACCGACAATGCGGCGATGATCGCCATCGCCGGCTATTATCACTACCTGGCCGGGGAGCGGACGCCGCTGGACGTGGCGCCGGTGTCCCGGATGTCCGATTTCTAGCATGAAGGAATTCGAAATCACCTGCCCGCTCACGCGGGAGCCGCGCCTCAAGGAGATCGAGGCCCGGGCCGGGGGCCTGAAATGGGTGCTGAAGAAGCGCTCCATCGACGCCCGCAAGGAACCGGTTTGGCGCTATCAGTACGAGGCGTATGGCCCGGACGAGCCTTATGTTCCGTACGAACTGCCTGTATATCAGAATGTTCGCGATGCTGAACCCGTAATCATCGTGGGTGCCGGCCCCGCCGGGATGTTCGCGGCGCTCAAGCTGCTGACGCTCGGCCTGCGGCCCGTCATCCTGGAGCGGGGCAAAGACGTGCATGCACGCAAATTCGACATGGCGAAGCTCTCCCGCGACGGGGTCGTGGATCCGGATTCCAACTATTGTTACGGCGAGGGCGGCGCCGGCGCCTTCTCGGACGGCAAGCTCTATACGCGCTCTTCCAAGCGGGGTGACCTGCGCGAGGTGCTGCATCAGCTGGTCCGCTTCGGCGCCTCGAAGGACATCCTCATCGACGCCCACCCGCACATCGGCTCCGACAAGCTGCCCGTCATCGTCGAGAACATCCGCAATTTCATCATTTCCCAGGGCGGGGAATACCACTTCAATTCCCGGGTCGTTTCCCTGTCCGCCGCTTTGCCGGTCGGGAGCCCGCCCCCGGCTGATGAAGCGGAGGACATCGTCGTGCGGACCGCTGACGGGAAGGAATACAGGGCCTCGCGCGTGATTCTCGCGACGGGCCACTCGGCGCGGGACGTGTACGAGATGCTGCAGGCGGCCGGCGGGGTGCTGGAGGCCAAGGGCTTCGCGATGGGGGTGCGCGTGGAGCACCCGCAGGAGAAGATCAACTGGTGCCAGTACCACGGACAATGGAGGCCGGGCGTCCCGGCTGCGGAATACTCCTTCGTGGAGCAGGTGGACGGGCGCGGCGTCTTCTCGTTCTGCATGTGCCCCGGCGGCGTCCTGGTGCCTTCTTCGAC
>CAJOMY010000165.1 GCA_905235775.1 uncultured Bacteroidales bacterium
CATCGAGGTGGTGCCGATGGCCGGTCCCTCCTCGCTGATGCTCGCCCTGATGGCCTCCGGCCTGAACGGACAGTCCTTCGCTTTCCGCGGCTACATCCCCGCCAAGACCAACGAGCGCCGCACCGCACTGCGCGAACTGGAGAAGCAGTCCCGCGCCCTGAACCAGAGCCAGATCCTCATTGAGACGCCCTACCGCAACGACGCACTGTTCGCGGATATGCTGCAGGGCCTCTCCCCCGCCACCCGCCTCTGCGTGGCGGCGGACCTGACCCTCCCGACGCAATTTATCCGCACAAAGACCATTGCCGAATGGCGCAAATGTCATCCTGAGCGCAGCGAAGGATCCGTCATCGGCAAAAGGCCCTGTGTATTCATCATCCTGGCCTGAGTAATGAAGATCGCATTGCTGACCCTGGGCTGCAAGCTCAATTTCGCCGAGACGGCGACCTACGAACGCGGCTTCATCGCTGCGGGCCTGGAAGTCGTGCCCTGGGGCGAGGCGGCGGACGTATGCCTGGTCAATACCTGTTCCGTCACCGCCACGGCGGACAGCAAGTCCCGCAACCTCGTGCGCAAGATGCACCGGCTCCATCCGGAGGCGAAGATCATCGTGACCGGCTGCAGCGCCGAACTGCGCCGGCGCGAGATCGAGCGGATCGAAGGGGTGACGCGCGTGTTCGGCGCCGCAGAGAAAGGGCGGGTCGTGCCCGAAACCCTCGCGCTCCTGGGCGTGCCGGCAGCCGATACGCCGCCCGCCTCGACCATTTTCCCGGCCTATTCCTCTGCGGAGAGCCGCACCCGCGCGTTCCTGAAGGTCCAGGACGGCTGCAACAATTACTGCGCCTACTGCACGGTCCCTTATGCCCGCGGCGAAAGCCGTAACCTCCCGATTGCCGAATGCGTCCGGCAGGCGGAACGGATCGCGGCGGAGGGGGTCCGCGAAATCGTGCTTACGGGCGTGAACACGGGCGATTTCGGGCGGACGACCGGCGAGCGTTTCCTCGACCTGCTGAAAGCGCTGAACAACGTCGAGGGCATCGGGCGCTACCGGATCTCGAGCATCGAGCCGAACCTGCTCACCGGGGAGATCGTGGACTGGATCGCCGGCGGAACGAAGTTCCAGCCCCATTTCCACATTCCCCTGCAGACCGGATCCGACGAACTCCTGGCCCGGATGGGGCGTCATTATGACACCGCCTTCTTCGCGGAGCGCATGGAGATGGTGCGCCGCAAGCTGGAACGCCCCGGCGCGCCGAAGGTCTTCTTCGGCATCGACGTGATGGTAGGCCTGCCCGGCGAGACGGACGAGCTGTTCAAGGAGACCTTCCGTTTCATCGACCGCGTGCACCCGGCCTTCATCCACGTCTTCCCCTATTCCCGCCGTCCCGGCACGCCGGCCGCGGCAATGCCGGGACAGGTGGACGAACAGACCAAGAAGCACCGCGTGGCCGTGTTGGAAGGGCTATGCCGGGACCTGCACACGGAGTTTCGCAAACAAAACCAGGGCGTACGCGAACGCGTACTTTTCGAATCCACCGTCCACGACGGCATGATGGAGGGATACACCGGCAACTATATCCGCATCCGGCGACCCTACGATCCGGCGCTGGTGAATACGCTGGTGGACATTGTAATAGACTGACATGGAACCAAAAGCCAAACTGACCTTTCTCGGCACGGGCACCTCGTCCGGCGTCCCGATGATTGCCTGCGACTGTGAAGTGTGCCGCTCGACCGATCCACGCGACAAGCGGCTCCGCTCCTCCGCGCTCGTCGAGTATGCCGGCCTGACGATCCTGGTGGACGCCGGGCCGGATTTCCGCACGCAGATGCTGCGCGAAAATGTACATCACCTGGACGCTATCCTGCTGACCCACAATCATAAAGACCATACGGGCGGACTGGACGACACCCGCGCCTTCAACCTCGCGGAGCGCCACCCGGTCAACATCTACTGCGAAGAATATGTCGAGCAGTCGCTCCGGCGCGAATACAGCTATGCCTTCGCCGAGCAGAAATATCCCGGCGCCCCGGAGTGGCGTGTACACCGCATTGACGGAATGCATCCGTTCCCGGTGCATTCCAACGCCGGCGAAGAGGTGCTCTCCTGGGAGCGGGGCTTCGGCTACCACCACCTGCCCCCGCAGTCGGACGCCGACGCCTCGGTCGAGGTGATTCCCATCCGGGGCTGGCACCACAAGGAGAAAAAACTCTCCGTGCTGGGCTATCGCTTCGGCAATATCGCCTACCTCACGGACATCAAGATGCTGGACAGCGACGCGGAGCTGGATAAGCTGCGCGGCGTGGATTACGTCACGCTGGGCTGCGTCAAGCTCGGCGACCATTATTCCCACCCCTCGCTGCAGGACTGCCTGGACTTCTTCGACCGGGTGGGACCGAAAGAGGCCTACATCACACACCTCTCGCACCTGATCCCCAGCCATGACGCCTTCGACGCCATGCTGCCGGACAATGTTCATCCCGCCTATGACGGCCTGGTACTGCAATAACCATGGAACAACATCTCTCTCAACTCGGCGAATTCGGCCTGATCGCGAAGATACGCAAACGCTTCCCAGCCCCCGACGGGGTCACGGGCATCGGGGACGACTGTGCCATCCTGCCGCAGCAGTCCGGCCGGAACACGCTCGTCAGCACCGACATGCTGATCGAAGGAACGCATTTCCTGCGCAGGGACATCTCCCCTTACGACCTGGGCTGGAAGTCCGCCGCCGTCAACATCAGCGACATCGCCGCGATGGGCGGCCATCCGACCGCGACCTTCCTGTCCCTGGCCCTGCCCGCCACCATCACGACCGAATGGACGGACGAATACCTTCGCGGCTATGCCGAGCTCTCCGAGCGCTTCGGCGTGCCCCTGCTCGGCGGCGACACCACGGCTTCGCCCGACCGGATCTGCATCAATGTGACCGTGCTCGGCGAATGTCCCTCCGCGCGCGGCGCCCTGCTTCGCAGCGGCGTCAGGAAGGGTGACGTCATCTGCGTGACCGGCGCGCTGGGCGACTCCGCCGCGGGTCTGAAAGCCATTCTGGACGGGGTGAAGCGCGACCCGGACGTGCAGCGTCTGATCGACAGGCATTACCGCCCTACTCCGCGCGTGCCGGAGGGAGAGCAGCTTCGTATGACCCTGGGGGTGAACGCCATGATGGACCTCTCGGACGGCCTCGCCTCCGACCTGCAGCACATCCTCGATGCCTCGGAGGTGGACGCGGAGATCGACGTGATCCGCGCGCTCGACCCGACCCGTCCCGTCACCCACGCATTCTGCTCCTTCTGGGACAACGGCGAGTTCGATCAGATGGACAGCGACAGCCGTCACCTCGGCGCGGAGGT
>CAJOMY010000166.1 GCA_905235775.1 uncultured Bacteroidales bacterium
ATCGGCGAGGAGCTTGACCGGCGCGGCACGGGCATGCACCTCGCGACCGTGCTCACGCAGGTGGCCGTCGACCCGAAGGACCCCGCCTTCCAGCACCCCACCAAGCCCATCGGCGCGTTTATGACCGAGGCGGAGGCCAGGAAGCTCGCCGCCGAAAAGGGCATTGACGTGGCCGAGGACGCGGGCCGCGGCTGGCGGCAGGTCGTGGCCAGTCCGAAGCCCACGGAGATCATCGAGGTGCATACGGTCGAGGCGCTGCTGGAGAAGAAGCACGCGGTCATCGCCGCGGGCGGCGGCGGCATTCCCGTCGTTTGGGCGGACCAGTACCACCTCAAGGGCGTACCGGCCGTCATTGACAAGGACTTTGCCTCCGAGTGTCTCGCCGAGCAGCTGGACGCCGATATGCTCATTATCCTCACCGCGGTGGAGCAGGTCGCCGTCAACTTCGGCAAGCCCGACCAGCGGGGTCTCGACGAGCTGACGCCGGAGGACGCGCGCCGCTACATC
This sequence comes from uncultured Bacteroidales bacterium, assembly GCA_905235775.1. GTDB lineage: Bacteria > Bacteroidota > Bacteroidia > Bacteroidales > UBA932 > Cryptobacteroides. Next base: position 508 of record CAJOMY010000166.1, read on the forward strand.
GCGGAAGGTCAGTTTGCCCCCGGCTCCATGCTGCCGAAGGTGGAAGCCGCGGTCAAGTTCGCCGAGTCGAAGCCCGGGCGCACCGCCCTCATCACGCTGCTGGAGAAGGCCAAGGACGGCATTGCCGGCAAGACCGGCACGCGCATCCACGCCTGATGGCAGGGGCGCTTTGATTACAGAGCGCGGATTTGATTACAATTGGTATTATGCAAATATTGCCCGCGCCGATATTCGGCGCGGGCTTCTTGCGAGGCGCGTCGAATCGTGCTATGCTAAAACAAGAAAGAGCAATTTAGGAGGGATCACGGTGGCGCATACGCGTTGGTACAAGGACAGGGTATTCTATCAGATCTGGCCGAGAAGCTTTTTCGACGGGAACGGCGACGGGTTCGGCGACCTGATCGGCGTCTATGAAAAGCTGGATTACATTCAGTCGCTGGGCTGCGACGGCATCTGGTTTTCGCCGCTCTATCCCTCGCCGGGCGCCGACTGCGGCTACGATATCTCGGACTACATGGACATCGACGCGCTGTACGGCGGCATGGAAGCGTTCAAAAAGGTCCTGGACGGGGCGCATGAGCGCGGCATGAAGGTCATCATGGACCTGGTCGTGAACCACACCAGCGACGAGCATGAGTGGTTTCAGAAGTCCAGACGGCGCATCGCGCCCTATACCGATTATTATATCTGGCGACCGGCGCTGCCCGGCGGAAAGCTGCCGAACAACTGGGACAGCCAGTTTGAAGGCAAGGCGTGGCAGTGGGACGAGGTGCGGCAGGAGTACTACCTGCACCTGTTCGCCGTCAAGCAGCCCGATCTCAACATGGATAATCCGCTGGTGCGCGAGGAGGTCCGGAAGATCCTGCGTTTCTGGCTGGAACAGGGCGTGGACGGCTTCCGTGAGGACGTCATCACCTTTATTTCCAAGAAGGACGGCCTGCCCAACGACTATCTGATGCCGGTGGTGCGGGGCATTTCCCATTATAATCACGGGCCGCGCGTCCACGATTACCTGCGTGAGTTCCAGCAGGAGCTGAAGGATCACGACACCTTCACCATCGGCGAAGCGCCGCTGGTGGCGCCCGGTCTGGCTCTGGACTACATCGACGAGGCCGATGGTCAGCTCGACACCATGATCCAGTTCCAGTGCATGGGCGCGGACTGCGTCCTGACGGACTACCTGCCGCTGCCCTTCTCCCTGCGCCGGCTGAAGCGGGCCTTCGGCCAGTGGCAAACGAAGCTGCGCGGCAGGGCGTGGAACATGCTCTACCTCGAAAACCACGATCACCCGCGCGTCATCTCCCGCTACGGCAGCGAGAAGTATCGCGTCGAGAGCGGCAAGGCGCTGGCATGCGCCTACCTGTTCCAGCAGGGGACCCCCTTCGTCTATCAGGGGCAGGAGATCGGCATGACAAACTGGCGCCCCGCCAAGGCAATAGACTATGAGGATGTGCAGACGCGCTGGCACTACGAAAATTTTCTCGCCGGTTTTCTGCCGGATAGACTCAGATTAAAGTGGTGTCACAGATCATCCCGCGATTCTGCCCGCACGCCGATGCAATGGAGCGCGGAAGAGAACGCCGGCTTCACCACGGGCACTCCCTGGTTCCATGTCAACGAAAACTATCGTTCCATCAACGTGGCGGATCAGGAAAACGATCCGAATTCCCTCTTGAACTTTTATCGAGAGGCGATCCGGCTCCGAAAAGGACTTAGGGTAGTTCGTGAAGGAAGTTATGTCGACCACAAACCATTTTCCGGAAGCTTGTATGTGTATTCGCGGGAATGGCAGGGCGAAAAGCTCCTCGTCATTTGCTCCTTCGTGGAAAGGCCGGTCAAATTTGAGGCGCCGCAAGGGTTTGAAATGATTTACGGTAGACTGATACTTTCCAACTACGGCTCTCAGCTGGACGGAAACGGATTTATCACCAAGCCCTACGAGTGCAGAGTCTACCATTTTGGCGGCTAAAGGCTTGTCCCGGTCATATCGTTCTTTTCTTAACACGTTCTTAATATTCGCCGGCGCTTCATTGTTCCGCGCCGCCGCTCACCCGGGTGAGAATGACGGCGCCGGATTGTGCCTTACGCACGGAACGGGCGGTGTGTTCAGTCTCTTTTTCGACGCTTTTTCGCTTGACAGGTTTCGTCCTTTCTGCTACTATAATATCAATAAGTCTACAAGCAGGAGGATGGACGTATGCCGATGAATCAGACGCCCCCCGCCCCGCACGAGCGGATATGGACCGCGGTCTATATGGACGGGGATACGGAATGCTTCGAAATTCGAACCTTGGCCGAGGACGGGTCCGGCGCCGTGTCGGTCTTATATCATAAGGAGTATTCGACCGGCACCGCTTTGGGGGACTTTCTGGCGGCCGATCTCTCTGTCTGGGATCAGCTCTCCGAGCGTCTTCAGGAGCACATCGAACAGATCAACGAGGGCCGCTTTGTCAAAAAGGGCTTCAATACGATCTTTTACTGCACGCTCTACTGGCTGGACCAGAGCGCGTTCTTCGCGCCCTTTGCCGCCACGCTGGAGCGGCTGCACCTCACCCAGGCCACCGGCGAGTTCATCTCTCTGAACGACTGCAACGAGCAGATGGAATACTACCGCGGACTGCAGGCCTACCTGCGCGACCTCTCGGATCAGGTCTTCGGCGTGGGCGAGGAGCTGAACGTTGCCGCGCGATACTTTGCGCTGCAGCAGGAGTACGGCGAGGCGTCCTACCCCTCCTT
>CAJOMY010000167.1 GCA_905235775.1 uncultured Bacteroidales bacterium
ACAGGATTCTGCCGGCACGAACAAGTTCGAGGCCATCTGCCTGGCGCTGGGCGTAGCGCGCGAGCACCTGCACGTCGTGGTGCCGCTTCCGGCGAACATGGAGGAAATCACGCGTATCCTGCGCGAGGAGATTGCCTATCACGGCGTGTCCGTCATCATCCCGCAGCGCGAGTGCATGCAGACGCTCGGCCGCAAACTCCGTCAGAAAAAACAGAAATGAAACTCGATATCAAACTCTCCGGTGTCGGCGGACAGGGCATCCTGTCCATCGCGACCGTGATCGGCGAGGCGGCCACGGCGGCCGGCCTGCAGCTCAAACAGGCGGAAGTGCACGGCATGAGCCAGCGCGGCGGCGACGTGCAGAGCGACATGCGCCTGAGTACGGACCCCATCTGTAGCGACCTGATTCCGCTCGGAGGGGCCGACCTCATCATCTCGATGGAGCCGATGGAAGCGCTGCGCTATCTGCCCTACCTGGCACCGGACGGCGCCGTCGTCACGTCCAGCCGGCCGCTGGTCAATATCCCGGATTATCCCGACGAGGCGTCCCTGCTCGCCGAGCTGGATGCGCTCCCGCACGTGGTTCGGCTCGATATCGAGGCGCTCGCCCGCGAGAAGAACCTGCCCAAGAGCGCCAACATGATTCTCCTGGGCATGGCAGCGCCCGGCCTCACGCTGTTGGGCGGGGAGCAGCTGCGCGGCGCCATAGCCCGCGTCTTCGCCCGGAAAGGGGAGGCGGTCGTCCAGGCGAACCTGGAGGCCTTCGGGCTCGGACTTGCACACGCGAACAAAGTTAGACAGTAGTATATGATCTGGAATCCCACCAAAGAGTGCATGTCGCGCGAACAGATGCGCGAACTGCAAGGCAAGCGCCTCCACAAGATCGTGGAGTATGTGTACCACAACGTGCCGTTCTACCGGAACAAGCTGCAGGAGATGGACCTTTCGCCGGCTGACATCCAGTCGATCGACGACATCGTCAAGCTGCCGTTCACGACCAAGAAGGACCTGCGGGACAACTATCCCTTCGGCCTGCAGGCGGCGCCGCAGAGCGAAATCATCCGCATCCATGCCTCGTCCGGCACCACGGGCAACCCCACGATCGTGGGTTACACCCGCAAGGATATCAGTATCTGGAGCGAGTGCATGGCGCGCAGCCTGACTGCCTACGGGGTGGGACGCAATGACATTTTCTCCGTCTCGTACGGTTACGGCCTCTTCACGGGCGGCCTGGGCGCGCACAACGGCGTGGAGACCGTGGGCGCTTCCGTCGTGCCCGCCTCCACGGGCAATACCGAGAAGCATGCCCGGCTGATCCGGGACCTGGGCATCTCCGGCATCGCCTGCACGCCTTCTTATGCGCTGTATCTCGCCGAGACGATGGACAAGCTTGGCATCACCCGGGACCAGATCAAGCTGCGCGTCGGCGCCTTCGGGGCGGAGCCCTGGACCGAGAACATGCGCACGGAGATCCAGGACCGCCTCGGCCTGAAGGGATTCAACCTCTATGGCCTGAGCGAGATCATGGGGCCGAGCGTCAGCTACGAATGCGACGAGCAGCACGGTTCGCACATCAACGAGGACCATTTCTTCCCGGAGATCATCGATCCGGTCACGCTCGAGCCGCTGCCGGCGGGGGAGACGGGCGAACTCGTGTTCACGACGCTCACCAAGGAGGGCATGCCCGTGATCCGCTACCGGACGCGCGACCTGTGCTCCCTGCTGCCGGGCGAATGCCCCTGCGGACGCACCAACGTCCGGATGTCCGCCATCCAGGGCCGTACTGACGACATGCTCATCATCCGCGGCATCAACGTCTTCCCGTCACAGGTGGAGAGCGTCGTGCTCACGATGCCGGAATTTGCGCCGCTCTACATGCTCATCGTGGACCGCGTCAACAACCTCGACACGCTCCTGGTCCAGGTCGAGCTCCGTCCCGACTACTTCAACGCCACGCTCGACACCCCTGCCGCCGTGGCCGAACTGGAGAAGCGCTTCGCCGACAAGCTCCGCAGCGTGCTGAGCATCAGTGCCAAGGTGCAGATCAAGGCTCCGGGCACGATCGAACGCAGCCAGGGCAAGAGCACTCACGTCCTTGACAAACGAAAACTATATTGACACTGAATACTATGACCATCAGACAGTTATCCATCTTTATCGAGAATCAGTCCGGCACCGTCCAGAAGGTGCTTGAACTGATGAAGCAGTCCCGCATCCAGATCATGGCCTGCACCATCGCCGACACCGCGGAGTACGGGATCTTCCGGATCATCTGCAGCGAGCCCGACCGGGCCTGCCGCGAGCTCAAGGAGGCCGGCGTGGCCGTCGCCATCTCGGACGTCTTCGCCATCGAGCTGGACAACCAGCCCGGCGGAGCGGCGGACGTCGTCGCCATCTTCAGCGAAGCCGGGATCGGCATCACCTACATGTACGCCTTCCTGCTGGACGGTCGGGGGATCATGATCTTCCGCACGGACAAGGAAGCCGAAGCCCAGGACGTCATCCGGCGTGCCGGTCTGCGCGTCGTGACGGAACGGGATCTGCCGGTGAACGCCTGAGCGGATCTCAGAACGCCTCGTCGCCGTACATCTCCGGCTGGTCGGCCAGGTGCTGCCGGGCCGTGTCTTCGATGACCCCTTCGAAGCCGGTGAGTGCGGCGAAGGGGGCGAACTGCGCTGCACGCTCGGCACGGGGCATGCGCGGATGACGCCGCGGATCCGGGTCGGGGTGCGGCAGGTCGATGATGTCGTCGTAGCGATGGTCGAAATCCGTCATGCCTTGTGTCCTCCCACTTGATGGTTGCGTTCGCGCCCGGTGGCGCCTTCATCGAAATTGGTTCCCGTCAGGATGGCGTTCTTGCCGAACTTGCGCCGGATGGCGAGGATCGCTTCCTGGCGGCTGCGCTCGCGGCCTTCCGGCTCCGCGGACTCGTTGAAGAGGTCCAGCTGGACGGCCTGCACTTTCGTCTCGTCCACAAGTCGGGCGGCCACCACGTACATGCGCCGGATCGGCAGCGCCGGGTCGACGATGCGGTCGAAGAGCTTCAGCACGGCCTCGGCGATGATGCGCGTCGAGGAGGTCTTGTGCGGCAGGTTGGCGGTGCCGTGGGCGGGCTTCGGGACGGGGCGTCCGTACCAGTCCTGCGTGAC
>CAJOMY010000168.1 GCA_905235775.1 uncultured Bacteroidales bacterium
ATACATCGAGCGGACCTTCTCCCAGACCTGCTCCTCCGGATCGGAGAGGTAGATGCAGTTGCCGAGCGACTTCGACATTTTCGCCCTGCCGTCGGTGCCGGGCAGGCGCATGCAGGCCTTATTGTCGGGAAGCAGGATTTCCGGCTCCACGAGCACCTCGGTATTGTAAACCGTGTTGAATTTGCGGACAATCTCGCGGGTCTGCTCGATCATCGGCTCCTGGTCCTCGCCGACCGGGACCGTCGTGGCCTGGAAGGCCGTGATGTCGGCCGCCTGGCTGATCGGATAGCAGAAGAAACCGACCGGGGTGCCGGCCTTGTTGTCATTGGCTTCGGAGTCGTTGAACCCGCGCATCTGGATCTCCTGCTTCACGGTCGGGTTGCGCTGCAGGCGCTGCACCGTGACGAGGTTCATGTAGTAGAACGTCAGTTCCGTGAGCTCGGCCACCTGCGACTGGATCAGGATATGGCTCTTCTCCGGATCGATGCCCGCCGAGAGATAGTCCAGGGCGACCTCGATAATGTTCTGGCGGACCTTCTCGGGGTTGTCGGCGTTGTCCGTAAGGGCCTGCGCATCCGCAATCATGATGTAGATCTCATCGAACGCGCCGCTGTCCTGCAGCTCCACGCGGCGCCGCAGCGACCCCACGTAGTGGCCGATGTGAAGGCGACCGGTGGGCCGGTCGCCTGTAAGGATAATTTTCTTGCCCATCAGTCTTTAACCGCTTTGAGCGCCTCGCGCACCTGTGCTTCGATCTCGTCGCAAAGCTCGACATTGTCCTTGAGAAGCTGCTTCATGGCCGCCTGGCCCTGGGCGAGTTTCTCCCCCTGGTAGCTGAACCAGCTGCCGCTCTTGTGGATGATGTCGAACTCGACCGCCAGGTCGGCGATTTCCGCCGCATGGCTGATGCCCTCGCCGAAGACGATGTCGAACTCGGCCTTCTTGAAGGGAGGGGCCATCTTGTTCTTGACGACCTTGACGCGCGTGCGGTTGCCCGTGGCCTCGTCGCCGTCCTTAATCTGGGTGGTGCGCCGCACGTCCAGCCGGACGGAGGCGTAGAATTTGAGGGCGTTGCCGCCCGTCGTGGTTTCGGGATTGCCGAACATCACGCCGATCTTCTCGCGCAGCTGGTTGATGAAGATGCAGCAGGTGTTCGTCTTGGAAATGTTGGCCGTGAGCTTGCGCAGGGCCTGGGACATCAGGCGGGCCTGCAGGCCGACCTTGCTGTCACCCATCTCGCCTTCGATCTCCGCCTTCGGCGTCAGGGCCGCCACGGAGTCGATCACGACGATGTCAATGGCGCCGCTGCGGATGAGATTGTCCGCAATCTCGAGGGCCTGCTCGCCGTTGTCCGGCTGGGAGATCAGCAGGGTGTCGAGGTTCACGCCCAGCGCCTGGGCATAAGTCCGGTCGAAGGCGTGCTCCGCATCGATCATCGCCGCGATGCCGCCCGCCTTCTGCGCCTCGGCGATCGCGTGGATCGCGAGGGTGGTCTTGCCGCTGGACTCGGGACCGTAGATCTCGATGATCCTGCCGCGGGGATAGCCGCCGATGCCGAGTGCATGATCCAGCGCCACCGAGCCGCTCGGGATCACCTGAACATCCCAGTCGGGCTGCTCGCCCAACTTCATGATCGTGCCCTTGCCGTAGTCCTTCTCGATCTTGTCGATCGTCGCCTGCAGGGCCTTGAGTTTCGCCGCATTCACCTCAGCGGTCTTGGTCTCTTCATTCGCCATAATTGAATGGTTTTAATCGTTAAACAATTGATCGTTTACCGACTCCTGCCTCGGCAGCTTTTCCAAAGCAAACAAAGATACAACTATTTTTCGGAATCTCCGCACAGCTCCAACGCTCAAAGCGGATTGTCTAGTCTTCCGCCGGGCGGGTGATGCGCTCGACGAGCGGGCGGACGGGCTCGTAGTCGTACCCGCGGGACAGGGCAAAGCGAATGAGCTTCAGCCGCCCCTGGGGGTCGTCGCGCAGCGTCCGCCACTTGGTCTCGAGCACTTTCTCGAGCCGGTCGGCGGCGCGCGCGGGGTCGATCTCGTCCAGTGCCTCCTGCACGGCGTCCCGGGCAACCCCGCGCGCGAGCAGCGCCGACCGGATCTTGACCGGACCCCAGCCGGACAGGGCCGATTTCTCGCGGGCATAGGCGGCAGCGTAGCGGCGGTCATCCACATAGCGGTCCGCCATCAAAGCGCTCACGACCGCCTCAGCCGCCGCCGCATCGAACTCCAGCCGCTGCAACGCCTTGCGGCGCACGTCGGCGGTGCAGTATTCCCGTTTCGCGCACTGCGCGGCCAGCGCGTCGAAGACCTGCTTTTCCCTTTCAGTCATAAAGCATCAAAAATCAAATCCCAAGGAGATATAGGCCCCCCACTTGTGAATATTGGACCAATGCACGTTGAGCTTGACCGGGCCCACAAAGGTATCGTAGGCGGCCTCCAGGCCGAGCGCCCAGACGTCGGGGCGCAGATTTTTCAACAGCGCCGGGATGGAATTGTCGTACAGGAGGGCGCCGGCCTGGGCGGACAGAAAGACATTGTCCACGGGCCTCCAGCGCACGTCGAACGCGACATCGAAGAGGTAGTCGTCCGTGGCAAGAAGGGTATTCAGGCCGAAGAACGGCAACTGGTCGTCGGCATAGCGCGCGGCGAGCGCCCCACCGACGAAGTTGGTGTGGAACAGGCCGTCCACCGCTTCCTCGCCGAAATGCGAGACGGCGCGCATGTGGGCGTCGGGCAGCAGGGTCCAGCCGTCCCCGAGGGGAATGGCGGCACGCAGGTCGACGCCGGTGGTGAGCACCGGCGAGAAACCGGTCGCGCCCGGCTGCAGGAAGTCATAGTCCGCACGGAGCTTGAGCGAGATGCCTTTCCGGGGGAAATAGGCATCGTCGAAGGTGTACAGGACCCCTTGCATGTAGGGTCCGATGTAGTGTGACGAAAGGGGGACGCCCTGTTCCTGCAGGGAGCGGGTGAAGGGGGTGTTCGGGGAGAGGTAATAGGCTTTATAGGCAAAGCCGGCACGGATATCCATCCGCGTCCAGTCGAGTCCCGTGATGAAGAAGTCCTCGCGGTGCGTCAGATAGGAGACATCATTCTTGATCTGGTCGTCGAAGGCGCCGAGCTGGCCGCGGTAGC
>CAJOMY010000169.1 GCA_905235775.1 uncultured Bacteroidales bacterium
GGATCGGTTCGAGACCCGGAACGAATTGTTCTATATTATTGCCGCAATGTAAAAACGCCGTCTGCGCATGCAATAGCCTGACGCCACGTAGCGGCGGCGCCCGCGCCGCCACATCCCGCTCTATAAGGAGAATCGCCCCATGCCCAAGCTGTACGTCGTCGCCACGCCCATCGGCAACCTGAACGACCTGTCCCCCCGGATGCGCCAGGCGCTGGAAAGCGCCGACCTGATCGCCGCCGAGGACACCCGGGTGACGATGAAGCTGCTGAATCAGTTCGACATCAAAAAGCCGATGACCTCCTGTCACCGCCACAACGAGGCGGGCAAGGCCCCGCAGATCGTGGCGCGCATGCTGGAAGAGGACCTGGCCGTGGCGCTGACCTGCGACGCGGGCACCCCCGGCATCTCCGACCCCGGCCACCTGCTGGTGCGCGCCTGCTGGGAAGCCGGCATCCCCGTGGAGCCCGTCTGCGGCCCCTCCGCGGTGGTGACGGCCCTCTCCGCTTCCGGCTTCGACGCCAGGGAATTTGCCTTCTACGGCTTTCTGCCCCGGGAAAGGAAGGCGCTCAACGAAAAGCTGGACGCCATCCACCGGGCGGGCATACCGGTGTTCGTGCTGTACGAATCCCCCCACCGCGTCGTGGACCTGGTGGAAGCCATCGCCGAAAAATGGCCCCAATGCCTGCTGTGCGTGGGCAGCGACCTCACCAAGCGCTTCGAGCGCATCTACCGCGGCGAATCGGTGCAGGTGTTGGCCCAGCTTCGCGCCAACCCCGGCGTCGAGAAGGGCGAATACTGCCTCGCGGCGGACATCTCCATGCTGCCGCCCGCCCAGGCCAACATGGATAAGCCGCCGGTCGAGGCCTGGATGCTCGCCCGTATGCTGGACGGGGCGGACCTGGCCGAAGCCGCCGAAGCGGCCCAGGCGGCCGGCTATGCCCGCAACGGGATCTACCGGGCGAAGCTGCGCATCGCGGACATGTTTGACGATGAATAGTCATGCACCTGTCATACATCAAGAATTAACCGTCTTTTTATGGACAAAATCGCCCCTTTTCTGCGAAAATATGGTTGCGTTTTAGTGGGAAGCGTGCTATAATAGGCCAGCGTGTTTTGATCAGCGTGCTTTTTTTGCGCGCTTCGGGCAGATCAACCGCCCGACGCGGATCAAAGGATATGTGTTTTATACTTTAAGGAGGATGTTCCATGACCGCTTTGTCCATTATCATCGATATCGTACTGATCCTTGTCTCCATCGTTCTGATCGTCACCGTGCTGATGCAGGAGGGCCAGCGCCAGGGCCTGGGCGCGATCGGCGGCGGCGCTGAAACATTCTTCGGCAAGAACAAGGCCAAGAGCATGGAAGGTCGCCTGCAGAAGTACACCAAGATCGCCGCGGTCGTGTTTATCGTCCTCGCCATCGCCGCTACCATCATCACCGCCCACAAGAGCGACGTTCCTGCTTCCATCAACGATGTGATCGTCGAAGAGGCTGCCGACGCCGCCGAGCAGGCTGAGGACGCCGTCGAAGAGGCGCAGGAGGCTGCTGAGGAGACCGCCGAGGAAGCCGCTGAAGCCGTAGAGGAAAAGGCCGGGGAGGCCGCTGAAGCGGTGGAAGACGCCGCCGAAGCTGCCGAGGAAAAGGCTGAAGAGGCCACCGAAGCCGTGGAGAACGCCGCTGACGCTGCCGGGGAAAAGGCTGAGGAAGCCGCCGAGGCCGCTGAGGAAAAGGTTGAAGAGGCTGCTGATAACGCCGGGGAAGCGGTTGAAGAAGCGGCAGAGGCCGCTGAGGAAGCCACCGAAGAAGCGGCCAAGGCCGAATAAGTCTGTCGCATGGATACTTTTACCGGTCAGGATGCATTCACCTGACCGGTTTTCTACAATGATTTTCCAAAAATAAGTGTTCGAGGTGCATACCATGAAAAACATTCCCGTCTATTCTCCGGCCGATATCGAAACCAAATGGCAGCGCCACTGGGACGACACCCACGCCTTCGAGGCCGAGAAGAGCCATGCCAAGCCGAAGTTCTACGCGCTGGTGGAGTTCCCCTATCCCTCCGGCGCGGGCATGCACGTGGGCCACATCAAGGCCTATTCCGGCCTGGAGGTCGTCGCCCGCAAGCGCCGCATGGAGGGCTACAACGTGCTGTTCCCGATGGGCTTTGACTCCTTCGGCCTGCCCGCGGAGAACTACGCCATCAAGACCAACACCCACCCCCACGACATCACCACGAAGAACATCGAGCACTTCAAGGACCAGATGAAGCAGATCGGCTTCTCCTTCGACTGGAGCCGGGAGATCGCCACCTCGCTGCCGGACTACTACAAGTGGACCCAGTGGATCTTCCTGAAGCTGTTCGACAACGGCCTGGTGTTTAGGGCCAAGACGCTGGTCAACTACTGCCCCCACTGCAAGGTGGTCCTCTCCAACGAGGACAGCCAGGGCGGCAAGTGCGACATCTGCCACAGCGACGTGGTGCAGCTGCCCAAGGACGTGTGGTATCTGCGCATCACCCAGTATGCCGACAAGCTGCTGGAGGGCCTGGAGACCGTCGACTATCCCGAGAGCATCAAGCAGCAGCAGGTCTCCTGGATCGGCCGCTCCACCGGCGCGTTCGTGGACTTCACCATCGACGGCGTCGACGAGAAGCTGGAGATCTACACCACCCGCCCGGACACCCTGTTCGGCGTCACCTTCATGGTCATGGCTCCGGAGCATCCGCTGCTGGACAAGTACAGGGACCGCATTTCCAACTGGTCCGATGTCGAGGCCTACCGCGAGGAGTGCGCCCGCAAGACCGAGTTCGAGCGCACCCAGCTGGTGAAGGACAAGACCGGCGTGCGTCTTACGGGCCTGGAGGCCGTCAACCCCGTCAACGGCAAGAAGATCCCGATCTTCATCGCCGACTACGTGATGATGGGCTACGGCACCGGCGCGATCATGGCCGTGCCCGCCCACGACCAGCGCGACTGGGAATTCGCCACCAAGTTCGGCGTGGACATCATCGAGGTCATCCAGGGCGGCGACATCAGCGTCGAGGCCTACACCGGCAACGGCCCGATGGTCAACTCCGATTTCCTGAACGCCTACGACAACAAGGCCGACTCCATCGCCGCGATGCTGGACTTTCT
>CAJOMY010000170.1 GCA_905235775.1 uncultured Bacteroidales bacterium
CTTCAAGCCCGCACGGAAGGCGACTGGCAGGACATCCGCCTCGCCGCCCCCTTCCTGGACGCCCGTTTCCGGGGCGACCGCCCCGTCACGAAGTTCATCCCGGATCTGCAGGAAATCACCCTGCGCCGCGACCTCCCCGCCCTCTTCACGGACGAATACAGTCCGGCCGGTTCCGGTCAGTACAGCGTGGAAGCCACCTTCCATGACACCCGCGACCTGCTTGCGCTCTTCCTGCCCGGAGCCTATATTGAAGACGGCACCGGCTTGACCCTGTCCGTCTCGGATGACGGCCTGCTGGACGGCAGGATCAGCTCGGGCCGCATCGCCTTTGACAGGAACTACCTGCGCAACGTCGAGTTTCGTCTGGACAACGGGCGCGACGCGCTCTTCGCCAACATCGTCACCTCCGAGCTGCGCGCCGGCAACCTGGTCATGGTCAACCCGACCATCGACGCCGGCGCCGATGACGACCGCCTCTCGCTGGGCGTCCATTACGACAATTTCTCCGGCACGGGCGGCGACGCCACCCTGAACCTGGAGGGACTGCTCTTCCGGGACGAGGCCGGCACGCTGGGCGTCCGGGTGCATCCGGTCAACTCCCATATCACGACGGGCGGGGACATCTGGACCTTCGACGAGTCCGACATCACCCTGCTTGGCCGGGACCTCCGCCTTGACCGTTTCCAGATCAGCAACGGTGCCCAGCACCTGCTGCTGGACGGCGGTTTCTCTCCGGTCCGCAACGATACCCTGTCACTGGTCATGGACCGGTTCGACCTGGCGCTCGTCGACGAGCTCATGTCCGGCAACCTCGGCCTCGAAGGCAAGATGAACGGCCTCGCCACCGTGACTTCCGGCCCGGACAAAGCCCTGGGCATGCTGATGGACTTCAGCCTCGACACCCTGAAACTGAGCGGCGCGGACGCCGGCACGATGCGGCTCACCAGCCGCTGGTACGACGAAGGCAAGGAGCTCGGCATCCAGTTGCGGGACGTCATCGACGGGCGGGACGCCTTCCAGATGAACGGCAGCTACTTCATCCAGGGCAAGCACCTGAACCTGCGTGCCGTCCTCGACGCGTTCCCGCTTGATCTGGCCCGGGGTTTCCTGCCGGATATCATCACCGATATCGGCGGCGGTATCAGCGGTTCGCTCAGCCTGACCGGACCGACCGACAACCTGCGTCCCTCCAGCCAGGATCTGCACCTCGACGACGCCTTCGCGTGTCTCGGTCTCACCGGCGTCACCTACACCGTCAGCGGACCGGTCCGCGTGGACGAGAACGGATGCTATCTGGAAGGCGTGTCCATCCGCGACCGGGACGACGGCGTCATGAACGTCAACGCCGCCCTGCGCTACCATCAGTTCAAAGACTTCCGCGTGGAGGGGCAGGTGGATTTCGACCATCTCACCATCCTCGATGCGGAAGAAAAACAGGACGTACCCTTCTACGGTCTTCTGCGCGCTTCCGGTACGGCCAGCGCCCGCGGTTCCCTCTCCGCCCTCGCCGTCGACGCTGACGTCACCACCTCCGGAGACGGCAACGTCCACCTGGTATTGTCCGGCAGCGCATCCGCCTCTCTTTCCAGCCAGGAAACCAAGCTCCTGACCTTCACGGATGCGCCCCAGGAGCTCGATCCGTACGAGGAGATGCTGGCCAGCCTGAACAAGAAGAAGGCCGATCCGGCCGACATCAGCATCCGCGGCCGCGTGAACATCCTGCCCGCCGTGAGAGTTTTCGCCGAGATTGACAAGGCCGCCGGCAACGTAGCCTCTTTCAACGGCCAGGGAACGGTCGGCATCACCCTTCGCCCGGTCCGCGACCTGTTCGAACTGAACGGCGATTACAACATCAATGAGGGAACGTACCAGTTCGTCCTGCCGAACGTCCTCTCCAAGACCTTTACGGTCCAACGCGGAAGTTCCGTCAAGTTTGCCGGCGACATCCCGAACACGGATCTGGACATCATTGCCACCTACGGCCTGCGAACCTCGCTCGACCCGATCCTGGCGGTGGACAACCTGTCCCGCCGCCAGGTCAACTGCGTCATCAACGTGACCGACCGCCTGCGTGCGCCGAACCTGATCCTTTCCATCGACGTCCCGGATCTCGATCCATCCACCCGCATGGCGGTCGAGGCCGCCCTCAGCACCAGCGACAAGGTGCAGAAGCAGTTCGTCTCGCTCCTGCTGCTCGGCTCCTTCCTGCCCGACGAGACCTCCGGCGTCTTCAGCCAGAGCAATCCCCTCTTCTCCAACGTGATGGAGATGATGTCCGGACAGATCAGCAACGCGCTCCAGCGCCTGAAAATCCCCGTGGACGTGGGCTTCGGCTACCAGGAGATGCTCTCGGGCCAGAACCTCTTCGACATTTCCCTGTCGACCGAACTCTTCGAGAACCGCGTCTTGCTCGCCGGCAATTTCGGCCGCCGCAAGTACTCGACCGGCAGCACCAGCGGCGACTTCACGGGCGATCTCGACCTGCAGGTCAAGCTCGATCCGGAAGGCAAGTTCCGTTTCAACGTGTTCTCCCACTCGGCGGACGAATTCACCAATTTCCTGGACTTCTCGCAACGGAATGGCATCGGCGTCAGTTTCCAGCAGGAATATACTTCCTTCCACGATTTCGTCCAAAGCCTGTTCGTGCCGCGCAAGAAACGTGAGGGCCGTCAGTACCTGGAGGCCGAAAGGAATACAGAACAAGTGATTATCCACATCAACGATGAGTCCCGGGAAACTGTACCTCATACCGACTCCGCTCGGTGACGCCGATCCGGCCGGATGCCTGCCGCAGAACGTCCTGGAGACGGCCTGCGGCCTGCATTGTTTCGTCGTCGAAGAGTTGCGCACCGCGCGCCGCTTCCTGTCCCGCTACGGACTGCGCGGTCATATCGACGAACTGGACTTCCACGTGCTCAACGAGCACAGCACCCCGGCCGAAGTGGAGGCGCTGCTGCCCCTGTTCGACGGGCAGGATGTCCATGCCCTGGACCGGCAGCAGCTGCGTCAGCTGCGCACTGATATAAAGGCTCGTATTCTTTGTACTCAAGATCTGTTCCGACATAAGTCTCAAGGACT
>CAJOMY010000171.1 GCA_905235775.1 uncultured Bacteroidales bacterium
GAATCGATCGCGCGCTACGTCCAGGCGCACCGCCCGGCGGCGCGGCCGACGCTGGAATCGTTCGCGAGCGAGATGGGCGCGGACGAGTTCGCGGCGATGGTCGAGAAGTGCAAGGCGGCGATCCGCGCGGGCGAGGTCATCCAGATCGTCCCGTCGCAGAAGTTCACGGCCCGCACCGACCTGTCCGCGATCGCCCTCTACCGCGCGCTGCGCGTCGTCAACCCCTCGCCCTACAACTTCTTCCTGAAGCTGGGCGCGAAGACGCTGATCGGCTCGTCGCCGGAGGAGCTCGTCAAGCTGGAGGGCGGCGTCGCCTCCACGTGCCCCATCGCGGGGACGCGGCCGCGCGGCAAAACCGCCGCGGAGGATGCGGCGCTCGAGCGGGAGCTGCTGGCCGACCCCAAGGAGCGCGCCGAGCACGTGATGCTCGTCGACCTCGGGCGCAACGACCTCGGGCGCGTGTGCGAGACCGGCTCCGTGAAGGTGGACCGCTATGCGTTCATCGAGCGCTATTCGCACGTGATGCACATCGTCTCGCAGGTGAGCGGGCGGCTCGCCGCGCCGAACGACGCATTCGACCTCCTGAAGGCGACGTTCCCGGCGGGGACGCTCTCGGGCGCGCCGAAGGTGCGGGCGATGGAGCTGATCGCCGAGTTCGAGAAGTCGCCGCGCGGCGTCTACGGCGGCGCGGTCGGCTACTTCAGCTACACGGGCGACATGGATTTCGCGATCGTCATCCGCACGATGATGCTGGAGGGCGGCACGCTCGCGATGCGGTCGGGCGCGGGGATTGTCGCGGATTCGGACCCGGCGAAGGAATACGCCGAGACGGTCAACAAGGCAAAGGCGATCTTCGAGGCCGCCCGCTTCGCCGCGACGCTGGAAAATCCCGACTAGCGCGGCGAAGGGCCGTCGGCCGGCGGCGGTTGACAGGCGGGGGGCGATATGATAACATACGCCCCGTTCGTTCCGGAATAGGCGACTCTCCACGTGCGAGTGCACGACGGGAAGCAACGCCCCTTACGGAGTCACTTGCGTCAAGGGTCACATGAATTGTCACGCCTTACACAGCAAGCCGCGCCTCTCGCGGAGGCGCTGAACGCGCAGCGGATCAACCGGCTTGCGCACTTTGACGTGCCCGGCCACAAGGGCGGGCGCATGAATCCCGAGCTGCCCGAGTATTACGGACGCCTCTGCATGTCGCTCGACGTCAACTCGATGAAGCCGCTCGACAACCTCGGCCATCCCGTCGGCGTCATCAAGGACGCGCAGGCGCTCGCGGCGGAGGCGTTCGGCGCGGACCACGCCTTCTTCATGGTGAACGGCACCACGTCCGCCGTGCAGACGATGATCTGGACGACCTGCGGCCGCGGCGAGAAGATCATCATGCCGCGCAACGTCCACCGCAGCGCCATCAACGCGCTCGTCGTCAACGGGGCGATCCCCGTCTACGTCAACCCCGGGCGCAACGCGCGGCTCGGCATCCCGCTGGGGATGGGCGTGGCCGACGTGCAGCGCGCCATCGCGCAGCACCCCGACGCGAAGGCCGTCCTCGTCAACAACCCGACGTACTACGGCGTGTGCTCCGACCTCGAGACGATCGTCTCCGTCGCGCACGCGGCGGGGATGAAGGTGCTGGCGGACGAGGCGCACGGCACGCACTTCTACTTCAGCGACCGGCTGCCGGTCTCGGGCAGCCGGCGCTGGGTATTCGCCCGCGACGGGGCCGTGCGACCGCTGTTCGTCGTCGGACGCTGCTGCCGCGCGGGCGTATAGGCCGCCCTGCGACCGTAGTTGTCGCCGGAATACTCCTCGCCATAGGTATCCTGCGTATCCTCATCGTCCACCAGGCCGATGAAATTCAACAGCTTGTTAAAGCCTCCGGATTTGTTGCGCGCCATGGTCTTCCCCTCTTTATCGCGTCATGCGGTGTAACCCTGTTTTCAGTCTGCGGCTGTATTCCGACATGGCGGCGCAGGCGCCGCCGCTACAAACACACCGCGGTTGCGTTCATTATGCCTTTGCCGGCCTTGCGCCAAACAGCGCCCGCCCCAGCCGAACCATCGTCGCGCCCTCCTCGGCGGCGACGACGCAGTCGTCGGACATGCCCATGGAGAGCGTGTTCATCTCAATGCCGGGCAGGTCCATCTCCCGCAGCCGGTCGAACCAGCGGCGCATCTGCCGGAACAGGGGCCGAACGTCCTCGGGATCGTCTGCGATGGGCATGATGGCCATCAGGCCCTTCACCGACAGCCCGGGCAATTCGGCGCAGCGGCGCAGCAGCGGCAGCAGTTCCGCTTCGTCCACGCCGGCCTTCTGGGGCTCCCGGGCGATGTTCACCTGCACCAGCACCGGCATCACCTTTCCCGCCGCCTCGGCCCGGCGGGAGATCTCCAGCGCCAGGGGCTCCCGGTCCACGGACTGGATCATGGCCACCCGCTCCACGGCCTGCTTCACCTTGTTGGTCTGAAGCCGCCCGATCAGGTGGATCTCAAAGCCGGGGTTCAGCCGATCCTGCTTGCCCACCAGCTCCTGCACCCGGTTTTCCCCCAGTATGCGGATGCCGCCGTCCCAGGCCATGTTGATGGTGTCCGGATCGATGGTCTTGCTGACGCCGCAGATGGTGGCCCCGCCCCATTTGGCGGAGGCCTCGCCGATGCGCGCCTGCCAGCGCGCGATGTTTGAAAGCAGTTCCTCGCGGTTCATTGACTTTCTCCGATATTATTTGATCAGTACCGTCTGACCCAGCTGGAGGGCACCCTGCACCATGGGCTGGATCATGGCGATGTTGCCATCGGTGGACAACACCTCCACCGGCACAAAGGTGCCGCCGGGCACGTCGTATACCCACACGCCCATCTGGCCGTTTTCGTTGTACAGCGCCTCCACCCGCACGGACAGGCCCGTCAGCGTGATGCTGAACTGCGCCTTGCCGGTGCGCCGGTAGATCAGCGGGCCGATGGGGTCGCGCACCTCGAAGATGGCCAGCGTGCTGTTGTTCTCCTTCTGCACGCTGTGCACCGAGGCGGT
>CAJOMY010000172.1:0-1501 GCA_905235775.1 uncultured Bacteroidales bacterium
GTCGCATGGTGCGCGTCGCAGTAGTTGCCGTAGCCGGTCACTTCCGCCAGGATGTCGGCGCCGCGCGCACATGCGTGCCCATATTCTTCCAGGACGAGCACCGCCGCACCCTCGGCCATCACGAAGCCGCCGCGGTCGGCACTGAAAGGCAGTGAGGCGCGCAGCGGATCGTCAGCCAGCGTCAGGGCATGGGCGCTGACGAACCCGCCGAAGGCCAGCGGGTTGAGGACAGCCTCGGTGCCGCCGGCGATGATTGCGTCGGCAAAGCCGAACTTGACGGCCCGGAACGCCTCCCCGACGGACTGTGTACTGGAGGCGCAGGCGGCTGCGGTCGTGAGGTTCGCGCCCTGGGCGCCATAGCGGATGGCCACGTTGCCGGCCGCGATGTTGCCGATCATCTTGGGGATGAACAGCGGGGAGATGCGGTCGGCCCCCTCTTCAAGCATGACGGTCGTCTGCTCGACGAAGGTCATCATGCCGCCGATGCCCGTGCCCAGATAGACACCGAGCCGCTCGGGAGCGATGTTCGTACCGGCCTCCAGGCCGCACTCCGCCATCGCCTGCGCGGCCGCGGCCTGGGCGAACAGGCAGAAGCGGTCGTTGCGCTTAGTCTCTTTCACGCTGATGCCATACGCGGTGGGGTCGAAATCCCGGACCGCGCCGGCCACCCGGACCGGCAGCTTCCACGCCGCCGCCTCGGGATAGGCGCTGATGCCGCAGCGGCCCGCCTTGAGGGCGGACCAGAAGGCCGCGGTGCCGTTGCCGACCGGCGAGATGACGCCAGTGCCGGTAATGACTACTCTTCTCGCTTCCATTACTTATACAGGAAGCGGCGGATGCTGCCTTTCGGGGTCTTGGCGAAAGGCTCGAAGCGCAGCTCGGAATCGTTCACCGCCGAATAGCCGGGCAGCTTGGCGTTGAGTGCCACGAGGTTCTGCCGCATCACGGCCTCCAGGGCGTCTGCGGTGAGGCCCGCCTTGTCGAGCGCGTCCATGTTCGGGACGATGAGCGCGACGATCTTCTTTCCGCGCTGCAGGACGACGGACTCGGCCACATAGGGCAGCTCATTGAGGATCACCTCGATCTCCTCGGGATAGACGTTCTGTCCGCTCGCGGAGAGAATCATGTTCTTGGAGCGGCCCAGCAGGAAGACGTTGTTGTCCTTGTCCACCGTACCGATGTCACCGGTGCGGAACCAGCCGTCGCGCAGGACCTCCGCCGTGGCCTCCGGGTTCTTGTAGTAGCCGCAGAAGACAACGTCGCCCTTGACATAAAGCTCGCCCGCGACGTGCTCCGGATCCGGAGAGTCGATGCGCAGCTCCATCACTTCAGGCAGGTACTCGCCGCAGGACTTGGGGACATACTTGCCCACCTTGCCGTAGGAGACGATCGGGGCCAGCTCCGTGAGGCCGTAGCCCGTAATGAAGGGGACCTTGAGTTTGTGGACCAGCAGGGACTCGACCTCCGAGGGGATGGCGGAGCCGCCGGTGGCGAAGACCTC
>CAJOMY010000172.1:1509-4535 GCA_905235775.1 uncultured Bacteroidales bacterium
GTCTCGCTCATCAATTTGTCGTAGAGCTTCTTGCAGTACTCCGGATGATTCTCGCAGTCCTTGAATTTCTCCTGACCCTCGGCGCTGTGGATGTCCGGTCCGAGGATGTATTCGATCAGCTTGACGAAGATCAGCGGCACGCCGTAGAAAATACGGGGCTTGACCTCCATCAAAGCGTCTTTGACGTTCATCGGGATGGGCGGCAGGCCGAGCACGGTCACGTGCATGCCGAGGGTCAGCGGGATCACCACGTCGCACATCAGTCCGAAGCTGTGGGCGTGCGGCAGCAGGCTCAGGTAGGTCTCTCCCTTGTGGAAGGGGAAGCCCGGGGTGATGGCCTGCACGTTGGCCGTGTAGTTGCGATAGGTCAGCATCACACCCTTCGGGTTGCCGGTGGAACCGGAAGTATAGAGGATGGCGCAGACATCGTCCAGGTCCGGCCGGGCCACCTGAAAGTCGGACGGCTGCATGCCGCCGGGGTACTTCCCGGCGAGGATCGCGGCGCCCTTCGCATAGAGCTTGCCCACGCCGCAGCGGCTCGCAAGCACTTCGCCGCTCCCCGCGTCAATCACGCACAGGACCTTGGGCATCTGCTCGAAGTCCATCGACTCGAAGGTGTGCTTCTCCGTGTACAGAATCTTGCTGTCGGAATGGGCGACCAGCCGCTGGGTGTCGGCCGGTGTGAAGGCATTATAAAGCTGCACAGCCACATAGCCCTTGCTGACGGCTGCGTAGAAAATGGAAGCGCCCAGGGCGCAGGGACGCGTATTGATGGCGATCTTGTCGCCCGGCTTAAGCCCTGCCTGTTTCCAGATCAGGTTCAGGGTCTCGATCCGCTCCGCGAGTTCGCGGTAGGTGATCGTGGATTTGCGAAAATCGCTCAGGGCCGGGCGATCCCAGCTCTCGCGGACAGCGCTTTCAAAAAGTTTGGTAAAGATGTCAATCTTGATCATAACAAAATGAATAAAAAACAAGTCCGAAAACCGGACGCGAAGATAAAACCCAAAAAACACAAGCGGCAAATGCACGGCCGGATATGTGGTCAATTTCGCCACCCCCGTAGGTAAAAATCCACGTGCAGGGGCGAAATACGACGGCAAAGATACGCGCACGGGTACGCTCTGCCAAACTAAGGGAACCGGCAGACAAAAAAAGTGACCAAAAGCTTGATTTGCGGAAAAAACCACGTATATTTGGGACGAAATTCGAATGAAACGAAATTCGTCCCATCCCATGAACACGCAATTGCGCATCGGCAAAACCTACAGGTCACAACTTTCCTACGTGGTACTGATCCCGGCGTTCTTCGTCGGATTTTGCTTTCTGTACAATCCCTTCGACATGCAGGCATATTATCAGGTCGGCGGGATGGGCTTCGGCTTCCATTTCGTGATCCTGGCCACGATCCTGATGGCGATCCTGGCACTCACCCGGCTGATATTCAGCGCATTGTACAAGCACATTCCCTTCAAGTGGTGGCATTACACCGTCTGGTGTTTCGGGGAGGTGTTCGTCTACTCCTTTTTCATGGCGCTGTACACGACGCTGTTCTACAACGGCCAGTACAACTACTTCACCGTCCTGTCCCACTGCTTCAAGTTCGCCTATCTCATCCTCCTCTATCCTTATCTGTACCTGATACTCATCCAGATCATCCTCAACAAGGACAAGGACCTCAACGCCGAGCCGGTCGAGACGCTCGTCAAGTTCTACGACGAGCACAAACGGCTCAAGCTCACCATCGCACCGGCAGCGGTCATCAGTATACAGGCAGACTCCAACTATGTGATTATCCGCTATATGGATGCAGACCGGGTCAAGAAGTTCATGCTCCGTGCGTCGATGAAGAGCGTGGAGAACACCGTGGCGCAACACGGCCTGGTGCGCTGCCACCGCTCCTATTTCGTCAACCCCAGGTTCGTCAAGCTCCTGAGCAAGAACCGGGAAGGCATGATCACCGCCGAACTGCTGCACCCCGAGGTGCCGGCCATTCCGGTCAGCAAACAGTTCTATAAACGACTCTCCGAACTCCTGTAATCGTATGAAACATACCCACATCGTCATCATGGCCGGAGGGGTCGGCAGCCGGCTTTATCCCGTCAGCACACCCGAGCGCCCCAAGCAGTTCCTGGACCTGCTGGACTGCGGCAAAACCCTGATCCGGCTCACCTATGAGCGCTTCCTGCAAGTAGATTCCCAGGCCAGTTTCTGGGTGGTCACGTCCGGCCGCTATACGCATTTTGTCCGCGAGCAGCTGCCCGCCATTCCGGAGGACCAGATCCTCGCCGAGCCAGAAGCTCGCAACACGGCTCCCTGCATCGCCTATGCCTGCTGGAAAATCCGCTGCAAGGACCCCGGCGCCAACATCATCGTGACGCCTGCGGACGCCTTCGTCCCCGACTGCAGCGCCTTCGCCGCCACGATGCACACCGCGCTCGACTTCACCGCCGACCGCCACGCCATCGTGTGCGTGGGCATCGAGCCCGACTCTCCGCACACCGGATACGGCTACATCCATGCCCCCGGCGCCACCGACGGCATCGTCAAAGTCGAATCCTTCAAGGAGAAGCCGTCCCCGGACGTGGCGGAGCGCTACCTGGCTGAGGGCGGCTACTTCTGGAATGCCGGCATCTTCGTCTGGAACCTCGACACCATCGAGTCGGAACTTCGCTCCCACGCCCCGCAGATCTGCGCCGTCATGGACGAACTCTCCCCCGCCCTCTGCACCCCCGCCGAGGAGGCCGAACTCGTCCGCCTCTTCCCGACCTGCGAGAAAATCTCAATCGACTATGCCGTGATGGAGCGGTCCTCGGAAGTGTTCATGATCCCCGGCCGCTGGGCCTGGAGCGACCTGGGCAGTTTCGAGGCCATCGAGAAAATAACCGGAAAAAAGTTGAAATAAATTTGGAGAATTCCAAAGAAAAAGATACCTTTGCAATCCCAAAACGGAGGACTCGTTAGCTCAGTTGGTAGAGCACAACACTTTTAATGTTGGGGTCTCGGGTTCGAGCCCCGAACGGGTCACA
>CAJOMY010000173.1 GCA_905235775.1 uncultured Bacteroidales bacterium
TATGATAAACTCAGTAGTAATGGAATAAATTTTTTCAGTGGATGTTTTACATATTTGAATAAAAATCAAAATTGTATTGTAGCGGTGGTGAAGAAGACCAGCTGCCGGCGGCCCCGGGGGTTGGTGGCTTCGCAGGCCGCCTGCAGGTAGTCGGTGAGCCCCAGGTCGCGGACAAAGACGGCGCGGGCGGTCTCGTCCAGGTCGGCCGGACACTTGGTCACGACGATCGCGTCCGCGTCGAAAATGCGCTCCGGAAGGTCGCGCAGGCGTCCCAGCGGCAAGAGCATGTCCTGCTGGACGGGGCGGCCGTAGTCCACCAGCACGATGCTCTTGTGCGTCTTGAGGCGGCGGTACTGGAAGGCGTCGTCCAGGATGATGTAGTCGGCTGCCGGAAACTCGCGGTTCCAGCATTTGCGGGCCCGTCTGCCGCTTTTCAGCTTCTCGGGATGCGCCAGCAGCTCGCAGCCTCGTTCGCGCTTCTTGTCCACGGCCACGACCACGCCCGGGAACTTCTTCTTGATCTGCACCGGCTCATCGCCGAACATGGCCGCGCTCCCTTCGGCCGTCACCTGCTGAAAGCCGGTGCTGTCCCGCTTGTAGCCGCGCGAGAGGACGGCGAGCTGTTTGCCGTGCCAGTCCGGATGCTGCTGCAGCAGGCGCAGGACCAGCTCCACGTGCGGGGTCTTGCCCGTGCCGCCGACGGTCACGTTGCCGACACAGAGGGTCGGCACTTCGGCATGGTGGAACTTGCGACCGGGCCGGCTGTAGCGGCGGTTGCGCAGCTTGAGCGCCAGGTAATAGGGGAGCAGGAGAATCTTGTCAATCATATCGCTTCTCAATCGTTTCGAGGATGTCGTACAGTTCGGCCACGTCCAGGGTCGTGACCATGCGCATGCGGGTCTCCTTGAAGTCGGGCAGGCCCTTGAAATAGCAGGACAGGTGCCGGCGCATTTCATAAATGCCGCGCGGCTCGCCCTTGTATTGCAGGGAGAGCGCCAGATGGCGGCGCGCCAGGGCCACCTTTTCGCCGACGCTCAGCGGCGGCATCGGCTCGCCGTGCTCCAGGTAATGCCGGATTTCCCGGAAGATCCAGGGATGCCCGAAGGTCGCGCGCCCGATCATGATGCCGTCCACGCCATAGCGCTCGAAAGCCTCGCGGGCGGACGGGCCGTCGGTGATGTCGCCGTTGCCGATGATGGGAATGTGCATCCGGGGATTGGCCTTGACCGCACCGATCAGCGTCCAGTCGGCCGCGCCCTTGTAGAGCTGGCAGCGGGTCCGCCCGTGGATGGTCAGCGCGGCGATGCCCGCGTCCTGCAGGCGTTCGGCGAGCTCGACGATGATCTTGGAATCGTCGTCCCAGCCCAGGCGGGTCTTGACGGTCACCGGCTTGCGGACGGCCTCCACGACGGCCTTCGTGATGGCGACCATCTTGTCCGGCTCGCGCATCATGCCGGAGCCGGCGCCGCGGCCGGCGATCTTGCTCACCGGGCAGCCGAAGTTGATGTCGATGAGATCGGTGCCGTGGCCGCCGGTCAGCTCCGCAGCCCGCTCGGCCATGCGCGCCGCATCCACCATCGCGTCGGGATGCTGCCCGTAGATCTGGATCCCCACCGGGGCCTCCGCTTCGAGCGTATGCATCTTGGCGATGGTCTTGGGAACGTCGCGCACGAGGCCGTCGGAGTTGACGAACTCCGTGTAAACCATAGACGCGCCCTGCTCGCGGCACAGGATGCGGAAGGACACGTCCGTGACGTCCTCCATCGGCGCGAGCAGCAACGGGCGCTCTCCCAGGTCCAGACTTCCAATCTTCATCTATCCGTCATCCCGGACTTGATCCGGGACTACTTGCAAAAATAATCATTATATTTGTAAAGTGGATTCGACGTTCCGGTCGGTAAATGACGAAACGATGGAAAGAATCGAACGAATCGAAGCTTTGCGCGGTCTGATGCGCGCCAAGGGGTGGGACGCCGTGGTCATCACCGGCTCCGACCCGCACCAGAGCGAGTATCCCGCCGAGCGCTGGAAGCAGGTGGCATGGCTGTCCGGGTTCACCGGCGAGGCGGGCGACCTGGTGGTCACCCTGGACCATGCCGGCCTCTGGACCGACACGCGCTACTTCATCCAGGCCACCCAGCAGCTTGCCGGCACGGGTGTCGATCTCCACAAAACCCGTGTCCCGGAGCAAGTGCTGATCCCGGAGTGGCTGGAGCGCCAGTTCGGGCAGGATGGGCTCATCGCCGTGGACGGCTTGTGCGTGAGCGCCGATTTCGCGCGGTCGCTGCCCGGGACCGTAATCAGCATCCCCGACCTGCTGGGCCCTTTCCAGCCCGGGCGTCCCGCCATTCCGCAAACGCCCGTATTTACCGTAGATCCCGGCGAGAGCCGCCGGGAGAAGCTGGACTGGCTGCGCGCTTTCCTGCGCGGACGCGGGTGCGACGCGATTCTGCTCACCGCCCTGGACGAGATCGCCTGGCTGCTGAACGTCCGCGCTTCCGACATCGAATACAATCCCCTCGTGATCAGCTACCTGCTCGTCACGCAGGACGAGGTATGCTGGTACGTCCTCAAGGACGAGGTCGAAGACCCCGAGTCCGGGGCCACCTTCAGCATCCTGGCGGCCGACGGTGTGCGGGTCCTTCCGTATGCCGACATCGACTTCCTGCCCTCCGAGGTCTGCGGGCGCCTCTTCGTGGACGGCGCCACGCTGAATTACCAGCTCTATTCGGGACTGACCGCAGCAGGCGTCCCCCTGGAGGAGGGCACCAGCCCCGTCGGGCTGCGCAAGGCGGTCAAGAACGCCACCGAGATCGCCGGGATGCGCGACGCGCACCTGCAGGACGGCCTCGCGATGGAGCGTTTCCTGTACTGGCTGGAGCGCTCGGTGGACGCCGGCCGCGAGATCACGGAGTGGGACGCCGCCGTCAAGCTGGGACAGCTGCGCGCCGACATTCCTTCGTACCGCGGCGACAGCTTCGAGACCATCTCCGCCTGGGGGCCGGGCGCCGCCCT
>CAJOMY010000174.1 GCA_905235775.1 uncultured Bacteroidales bacterium
AAACGCGGGCGGACAGGGACGGATCGTCCAGCAGGTCCGCCGCCTCTTCGAGCAGCCAGGAGGCCTCGATGTCGTGGCCGTAGGAGACCGTGTCGGACTGGAGCCGCCAGCGCTCGTCGAAAAACAGGCCCAGGTGGCCGTCCGGCCGCACGATGCGGTCCAGGAAGATCCCCACCAGCCCCTGCAGCTGCGCCCGCAGCCCCGCATCCTTCCAGACGCGGTACAACGCCGTATAGCCTTCGAGGATATGGAGATGCGTATTCATGGTGAACGCGTCGTTGCGGTCCTTCTCCGACAGGCGCATGTCCGCGATGGGGTGCCAGTCGCGCGTGCAAGCCTCCAGGTAGCCCGCGCCGTCGAAGCTGTGCGCCTCGATGTCCCGGTACAGGCGGACGGCCAGGTCCCGCGCCCGGTCCCCGCCGCCGGCGCGGACATACTCGGCCAGGCCGTAAATGGTGAACGCGATGGCGTAGAACTGCTTCTTGGTCTCCAGCGGCCGGCCGGAAGCGTCCAGGCTCCAGAACACGCCCCCGTGGAGGCGGTCCGTGAAACGGTCGCGGATCTCCCGGTAAGCGTGCAGCGCCGCCGCCCGGTATGCCGGACGGCCGGTCAGGCGCCAGGCCGCGGAGAAGGTCCACAGCAGCCGGGCGTTGAGAATGGCCCCGCGGGGCGCGTCCGGGACCAGGCGGCCCTGGCCGTCCATGCGGCCGAACCAGCCCCGGTCGGGGTCCTGCATGCGGATCAGCCAGAACGGCAGGATGTCCTCCGTCAACTCGCGCACGAGCGCGGATCTGAAAGCTTCTTGGTCCATAAAAGATCGATTTCACTCAAAGATAAACATTTGTCCCCATCCCGGATGCATTCGGGACCGCCCTGCAAAATAATGGATAAAAAAGTATCAGTTTCGCGGGAAAATCATATCTTTGCAAAAAACCATGTCAAGCGTCCTGTCAGAAATCACCGGCCTGTCCCAACGCGACTGCTTCTACATCGTGGAGCGCCACAAGAAGGTGTTCGACTACCCGCTGCACCAGCACCGGGAGTACGAACTGAACTTTGTCCAGAACGGCACCGGGGTGCGCCGGATCGTGGGCGACAGCATCGAGGAAATCGGTCCGCTGGACCTGGTCCTGATCGCCGGGGAGAATCTCGAACACGTCTGGGAGCAAGGCAACTGCCACACGGAAGACATCCGCGAGATCACCATCCAGTTCTCCTCCGAGCTGTTCGACAGCAACCTGTTGAACAAGAATCAGTTCGACCGCATCCGGAAAATGCTGGAACGGGCCGCGCACGGGATTTCCTTCCCGGTCGAGGCCATCATGAAGGAGTATCACCGGCTCGACACCCTGGCCACGGAGCCAGACTCCTTCCAGCAGTTCATCAGCTGCCTGCAGCTGCTGTATGAGCTCTCCGGATTCGACTACAAGATCCTGGCCAGCAGCTCTTTCGCACATGCGCCACGGGACCGGGAAAGCCGCAGGATCCTGAAGGTCAAGGAGCACATCAACGCCCACTATGCCGAGACCCTCACCCTGGAGATGATGGCGGACCTGGCGGGCATGAGCCCCAGTTCGTTCAGCCGCTTCTTCAAGCACCACACCAACCGCACGTTTTCCTCCTACCTGATCGACATCCGCCTGGGGCACGCCGCCCGCGCCCTCGTGGACACCTCACAGAACATCTCCGAGATCTGCTACGCCTGCGGATTCAACAACCTGTCCAATTTCAACCGCATCTTCAAGGCCAAGCGGGGCACGTCCCCGCGCGAATTCCGCCAGATTTACAAGAAGACCAAAGTCATAGTATAGGCAGGAATTTTGCGATAATTGACAAAATCATACTTGTTTCACGCGCGGCAACTCCCTAATTTTGCCTTCGTAATCACATAAACACGCGCGTGAAAACAATACAACCAGCCAGAATCCTTCTAACCGCCTTACTGTCAGCGCTTTGCTTCGTAAGCTGCCGGCAGCCCGCCGCTTTCTATGCGGTGGAGGAAGGACGCATCGTCCTGAACGGCGAGCCCCAATACTTCATCGGCACCAATGTCTGGTACGCCTCCAGGCTGGCCGTCAGCGACCCGCAGCGCCTGTCCGCCGAGCTGGACGCCCTGCACGGGCTCGGCCTGGACAACCTCCGCATCCTCGCCACCGACGAAAACTTCGAGGGCATGGACATCGTGCTGCGCGAGCTGCAGAAGCGCGGCATGAGCGCCGTCCTGTTCCTGAACAACGCCTGGGAATGGAGCGAGGACGGCTACCGTTCCTGGCTGGAGAAGGCCGGGGCCGGCCGGCAGCCGCATCCGGCCGTCGAGGGCTACCCGGTCTATATGAGCACCATGCACGCCTTCGCTTCCAACCCGCAGGCCGTCGCCCTGTTCCAGGAGCATGTCCGCCGGGTGGTGGAGCGCTACAAGGACTGCCCCGCCGTCTTCGCCTGGCAGATCTGCAACGAGCCGCGTCCCTTCACCGAAGACCCCCGGAAGATCGACGACTTCGTCGCCTATGTCCAGGGCACGGCCCGCCTGATCAAAAGCATCGACCCGAACCACCTGGTCAGCACCGGCAACGAAGGTGCCATGGGGTCGAACGGCAGCATCGAGCTCTTCACGCGGCTGAACGACTGCCCCGATATCGACTACATCACCCTGCATATCTGGCCCTACAACTGGAATTGGGCTCAGGAACAGGCACTTAGGGGGGGGTCGCCTGACGCCGCCCTGGATGCCGCCCTGCGGCGCTCCGCACAATACATCGACGAACACCTCGAGCGGGCCTACGACCTGCGCAAGCCGCTCGTCATCGAAGAATTCGGTTTCCCGCGCGACGGGTTCGAATGGCGCAACGACAGCAGCACCGCCCTGCGCGACCGCTACTACCGCTATATTTTCGCCCGCGTGCTGGACTCCGCCCGCAAGGCCGGCCGCCTCGCCGGCTGCAATTTCTGGAGCTGGAGCGGCTATGCCGAACAAAACCCGGAGCATCCGTTCTGGCAGGAGGGGGACGC
>CAJOMY010000175.1 GCA_905235775.1 uncultured Bacteroidales bacterium
AGTGGTGCGAGCGCTTGGCGGAGCGGAGGACCACGAAGCAGCGCCACTCGGCGCCTTTGACGTAGGCATAGAGGTTGAATTTGGGCTCCGCCCCGCCGGGATGCGGGTCGCAGCAGTCCAGCAGGCGGTAGAAGAGTTTGGTCAGCGACTTGGAGGTCGTCGCCTTGAGGGCATAGATGCCCCGGCAGTAGCCGTCAAAGCGGTACAGGGTCGCGTCCTTGACGCTTGCAAGCGCTTCCCCCGGGGCGTCGAGAAAGGCGTCCACAGCCTCTTCGAGCGGCATTTTATGGCGCGGAGCCGCCTGGAAATGAAGGTGATCCGGGGCGGAGGCGCCGCTGGCCGGCCCGTTGTAGAACACCGTGAAGTCGGGGTATTTCCGGGCGAAGTCGAGCATGTCCGGCAGATGGTGCCAGATGGCCTGCGGCAGGTGCTCGTCGCGCACGATGACCAGGTGGTCCCGGAAGATGGGGAAGGGGTTGACTTGGACGTTGTAGGTGCGGCCCTTGCGGCCTTCGAACTTGATATGGTGCTGCTCCGGGGGGCGGTTCTGCTCGCAGAGGAAGCAGGGCCGGGCGGCGATGGCCTCCGGAGATGTGTCCGCGGTGGAAGACCCCACCCGTTCCGGATTCCACTGGATCCGGCAGGGGAGTCCGAATACCGGGAGATTCCGGGTCTTGACCGCTTTCAGCGCCCGGAAGTTGGCCGCGGCGAGCGGCCATACGGAGAGCTGGTCTTTGATGAATTTGCGCAGTTCTTGCATTACAACAGGGCCAGAAGAGCGTTTTGGATGCGGCGGTATTCGCCTTCGAAGTTGGGGGTCAGAATATCTTTCCCGATGGCCTGTTCGATCTCTTCGACCGTCCAGAATCGGCCGTCCGCCAGTTCGTCGCGGTCCGGCTTGATCGCGTATTCGCCCACGATGGCGAAGACGTTCACCAGTTCGCGTTCGTCGGCGGACTCGAAAATGTAGTGGCAGAGCCCCTGGGGCAGAAAATCATGCAGGCCGAGCTCCTCGGCCGCTTCCCGGTAGAGGGCCTCGGTGATGTATTCGCCATAGGCGACGTGTCCGCCCACGGCGGTGTCCCAGTACAGCGGCAGCAGGTCCTTGTGGGCGCCGCGCTGCTGCAGGTAGATCTCGCCGCTGCGGTTGATGATGTGCAGGTGCACGACAGGGTGCAGCGGCTTCTCGCCATCGTGGTGGCAGTACGCGCGGGTGGACTGGGCCTTCACGTTGCCGAATTCGTCCACGACCGGGAGCATCTCTGCGGCTGTGCCGCGTTTGCAACCCTTCAGGATCGGCGCGGGAGAGGCGGGATAGATCAGTTCGATCATGGCGTCAGTAGTTGATGATCCGCAGCTCGTCCGGGGTATAAAGCAACGAGTCGATGAAGTCCGGGGCTATGTGGGCCAGAAGGATGAATGCGCCCAGCGCCAGGGCACACAGGACGAAAACGACGATGAGGGCCATGGCCCACCAGGGCAGTCCCGTGTCTCCCCGGGGTTCGCGCCAGTTCTCCTCGCGTATCCAGGCCGGCGGCACATGGGAGGGCCGTAACGTCGGGGTCTCTTCCGGGGCGGTCGTCGGCGCCGGCACGTCAATCACGACCGGCTCGTCCTCTCCGGCCGGAAGGCTTTTCAGCGACACGGGTTCCAGCCCCACGCCGGCCGGAAAGATGTCCAGCCCTTCGTCCTGGACGAAGAACAGGGTGTTTTCCCGCGTGGCGCGCAGGCGGCCCAGGCCCGGGAGCACGATGGTCTTGCGTTCTTCGAGGATGGACTTCAACTCGGCGAGATACTGGATGATGTAGGTTTTCGCGGCTTCGCGCGAGAGCTGGTTGGACCGGGCGTAGAGGTCGATCAGTAGCGTATCCTCCGTACGGCTCGGGTAGAAGGAGAGCCGCCGGTAGGGGGGATTGATGGTGTAGCCCTTGTCGGAGAAGGTCGCGGGGACCATTTCAGCCACGAAGGTGCCGACGCCGGGCAGCCCCACCTGGTCGTGCTCGACGATCAGTTCTGCCACCATCCTTGATAAGAGATCGATATCCATTCTCATGCAAATATAGGTATTCTTCTTTATATTATATGTCAATACGGCGCAAAGAATTTTCGGGACGGGTGCTTGTACAAGTCCGTAGAATGTCGTAAATTGGCGTTTGTTAATTAATTATTACCACGTTGTATGAGAAAATTCCTCACTTGTTTTTTCACGGCCCTGCTCGCCGCCGCCGCTTTTGCCCAGACCCCGGATGAGATTGTGGCCCGGATGGACCGGGAGACGGAGCGTTTCGACCAGGAGGGATGCTCCTTGATCATGGATGTGAAGATCCCCATTCTGGGCACGTTTTCCACCAAAATGTATGTGCTGGGCGAGAAGACCAAGGGCATCGTTTCCGTCAAGGGCGTGCAGATCATTAACTGGTCGGACCACGCCACGGACTGGACATACGACTCCTCCAAGAATGAGGTCACGATCAAGAACGCCAAGCCTTCCGGGACGCCGGACGCCGAGAACCTCAATATGCTGGACGGGGTCACGGACGGTTACGATGTCAAGTTGAAGAAGGAGGACGACCAGGCCTGGTATTTCCGCTGCACCCGGATGAAGTCCAATCCCAACAAGGACGACCCGAAGGCGATCGATCTGGTCGTGTCGAAGTCCACTTATCTTCCTGTCAGCGTCAAGGCCAGCGAAAAAGGCGTAACGATCGTCATGCGTGACTTCGCCGTCGGCGTAACCGAGAAGGACGTCACCTTTGACGCCGCCGACTTCCCGGACGCCAAGATCATGGATCAGCGGTAGGGACGTCGCAAAAAAGTGTGAAAATAATTTGCGCATTCAAGAATTTGCCGTATATTTGCAATCCCAAAACGCAAGTGGCGGGCAACAGTCCTCTTTAGCTCAGTTGGTTAGAGCACCTGACTGTTAATCAGGGGGTCCTAGGTTCAAGTCCTAGAAGGGGAGCCAAA
>CAJOMY010000176.1 GCA_905235775.1 uncultured Bacteroidales bacterium
AGCAACCAGGCGCAGGACAAGTGGTACCGGGAGACGGCGAACCACCTGTCGCTGCGCTCGGACCTGACGGAGTACGGCCTGCAGGGCGGCCTGCGGCACTGGCTCGGGGCGCGGGAGCGCCTGACCGTGAGCGAAGGCCTGAACCTGCGCTTTGCGCAGTTCGCCCCGGGGCAGATCGGGGAATCGACGCGCGTAACAAAAACGTCGCTTGCGACGGCTTGGCTCCAGGCAGAATACGCGATTCCCGGGCGGCTGGCGCTGAAGGTGGCGGTGCGTGCGAATCACTATCGCAATTATGATTTTCATCCCGCGTCGCTCCCATATCGGGAATGCGGAGAGCGCTGGGACCCGGAGTTGAGCGTGTCCGCGAAGTGGAATATCTTCCCGCAACTGGCCCTGGAAGCCACCTACGACCAGTTGGTGCAGTACTACCACACGCTGGAGGGCCTGCCGGTGGGGTGGTCGCTGGACATGATTGTCCCCACGGGGGAATTCGTCGCGCCGGAACGCTCGCAACAAGTCAATGCCGGGTTAACCGGTCGCTTCGGGTCCCATAACCTATCTCTTGGTGGCTTCTACAAACGGATGGGGAACCTGATCTACTACAAGTACTCCCAAGCGTTGTTCAGCGGAGCGCTGAGCGCGTGGGAGAACGACGTGGAGCTGGGTAATGGCCGCTCGTACGGATTGGAGGCTCTGTATGAGTTCCAGCATGAGGATTGGTATGCGCGCCTGTCCTATACGCTGTCGAAGACGACGCGCGAGGACTTCCCGTCGTTCTATGAAGGGCGTCCGTTCCACGCGCGCTTCGACCGGACGCACGTGCTGAACGCGACGGCGCAGTGGCGCGGGTTTAGCGCGACGGTGATCCTACAGAGCGGGCACTGGGAGAACGGCGCGGCGGAGACGTACGAGATGCCATTTCTGGAGGATACCTGGTGGGCAGACTACTACTCTGGCGTGAACAACTACCGGATGCCGACGGTGTTCCGGCTGGACCTGGGGTGGCAGAAGTCGTTCACGACGGGCCGGGTCGGCCACACGGTCAACGTGGGGGTGTGCAACGTGACGAACCACTTCAATCCCTTTATGCTGTACTTCGACACGCGGACGGAGTCCTGGAAGGAAATCGCCCTGCTGCCGATCCTGCCGAACTTCAGTTATCGGGTGGAGTTCTGACCGTCCGCCCGCAGGGGAAGGGGGGCAGGGCTGACATAATGGATTTTTTGCTACATTTGTAGATTGGAACAAAAATTCCTGAAACTATGTACAGAACCCACACTTGCGGCGAGTTGCGTCTCGCCGACAAAGGAAAGACAGTCACTCTCGCGGGATGGGTGCAGAAATCCCGCAAACTCGGCGGCATGACCTTCATCGACCTGCGCGACCGCTTTGGGCTCACGCAGCTGGTCGTCAAGGCCGATGCCGACGCGGCGCTCGTCGATGCCGCCGCCTCCCTGGGCCGTGAATTCGTGATCCAGGCCACGGGCGAGGTACTCGAGCGCGAAAGCAAGAACCCCAAGATGCCCACGGGCGAGATCGAGATCAAGCTTTCCGCCATCCGCATCCTGAATAAATCGTCCGTCCCGCCCTTCACCATCGAGGAGCAGAGCGACGGCGGCGAGGATCTTCGGGCCAAATACCGCTACCTCGACCTGCGCCGTCCGCCCCTGCAGCGGGCCCTGGCGCTGCGCCACCGCCTGGCGCAGGAGATCCGCACCTACCTGGACGCCCAGGGCTTCATGGAGATCGAGACCCCGTACCTGATCAAGTCCACGCCGGAGGGCGCCCGCGACTTCGTGGTGCCGTCCCGCATGAACCCGGGCACCTTCTACGCCCTGCCGCAGAGCCCCCAGACCTTCAAGCAGCTGCTGATGGTGGCGGGCTATGACCGCTACTTCCAGATCGTGCGCTGCTTCCGCGACGAGGACCTGCGCGCCGACCGCCAGCCGGAGTTCACGCAGATCGACTGCGAGATGAGTTTCGTCGAGCAGGAGGACGTGCTGAACACCTTCGAGGGCATGATGCGGCAGATGTTCAAGAACGCCCTCGGCGTGGACATCCCCGATCCGCTGCCGCGCATGAGCTGGTACGACGCGATGGACGACTATGGCTCCGACAAGCCCGACATTCGCTTCGGGATGAAGATCCGCGAAGTCAGCGACCTGGTCAAGGGCAGCGGCTTCTCCGTCTTTGACAGCGCCGAGTACGTCGGCGGCATCGCCGTCCCCGGCTGCGCCGAGTACACCCGCAAGCAGCTCGACGAGCTGACCGAATGGGTCAAGCGCCCGCAGGTGGGCGCCAAGGGCCTGGTCTATATCAAGGTCGCCGCTGACGGCTCCGTCAAGTCCAGCGTGGACAAGTTCTACACGCCCGAGCAGCTGAAGGCCGTCGCCGCGAAATGCGAGGCGAAGCCCGGCGACCTGGTTCTCGTCCTGTGCGGGCCCAGGCGCAAGACGCAGACACAGCTGGGCGTGCTGCGCATCGAGATGGGGAATCGCCTGGGTCTTCGCGACCCGCACGTGTTCGCCCCGCTGTGGATCGTGGACTTCCCGCTCCTGGAGTGGAGCGAGGAGGACGGCCGCTTCTACGCCATGCACCACCCGTTCACGGCTCCCAAGCCGGAGCACGAGCCGTGGTTCTACTCCGACAAGAAGGAGGACCTGGAGCGTGTCTGCGCCAACGCCTACGACTTCGTGCTCAACGGCACCGAGCTCGGCGGCGGCTCCATCCGGATTCATGAGGCCGCGATGCAGGAACGCATGTTCGAAGTGCTCGGCATCAGCCGGGAGGACGCCGAATACAAATTCGGCTTCATCATCAACGCTTTCAAGTTCGGCGCCCCGCCCCACGGCGGCCTCGGATTCGACCGCGTCTGCGCCCTCTTCGGCGGGCAGGAGACGATCCGCGACTACATCGCGTTCCCGAAGAACAACCAGGGCCGCGACGTGATGATCGACTCCCCGTCCCGGATCGACGAAGCGCAGATGGAGGAGCTCTTCCTGTCTTCCACCTACGTAGCGCCGAACCAGCCGTGAGGATAGAACTGAACTACGATTTGCACGCGCAGAATACCTTCCGGATGAAGGTGTCCTGCGCGTGCTATGTCGAGTACGAGACCGTCAGGGAGCTGGAGGGGCTCAACTTCGACCGCCTCCCCAAGCCCCTGCTGCACATCGGGGCGGGGAGCAACCTGCTCTTCACCGGGGACTTCCCGGGCACGGTCCTGCACTCCAACATCGAGTTCATCAAATACATCGACATGGGCCTCGAAGAGGTCCCGGTGATGGTCGGCGCCGGCGTGGTCTGGGACCATTTCGTCTCGGAGACCTGCCGCCACGGCCTCTGGGGCGCGGAGAACCTCTCGCTCATCCCGGGCGAAGTCGGGGCCGCGGCCGTGCAGAACATCGGCGCGTACGGCGTGGAGGTGAAGGACCTCATCTCCGGCGTGGTCTGCTTCGACCTGCAGGAGCGCAAGAAGGTCAAATTCACCCGCGACGAATGCCGCTACGGCTACCGCGACTCCCTCTTCAAGC
>CAJOMY010000177.1 GCA_905235775.1 uncultured Bacteroidales bacterium
GGCCAGGAAGACGTACCCGGCCAGGCTGATGCCTGCGGCGATGGCCGAAATGCCGAAGGAAACCCACGCGATCACCTCGTCCGTCCGGTCCGACTGGGAACGCCGGTGCAGATTGGCCAGGAGCTGCCACAGGGCCATGACCAGCAAGAGCGGCGGGAAGAAGAAGTTCAGGAAGGCGTTGGGCACGAACAGCACCCTGCAGCTGATCACGAACAAGGCCGTGAAAATCGTGGGCAGGTAGATCCGGAGGCCGTTTTTGAGTTTCTCGGGCTTCAGCCGGAGGAGCAGGGCCGTCGTGATGGCCATGAGCAGCCACATGAAGGTGTGGACGATGCTGATGATCTTGCACGTGACATCGTCATCCGTGCTCTCATAACTCAGCAGAACAAACAGGATACAGGCAAGCAACAGGGCTATGTAGCGCCGCTGCTCCCGGGCCACCCGCTTTCCGAGCGGCTTCACGTACCGGTACAGCGGAAGCAGCAGCAGGGCGGATAAGCCCCAGAGGGCAAGGAAGGCAAAGATATAGAGGAACAGCCAGTAGATCCTCACGGAATTGGTCAGCTGCGTGTCGCTGGTGATCTCTTCCGACTTATAGTCGATCTTCTCCTCGGTCAGCGCTTTCCGGATGAAGGAAAAGTTGTATTTGTCGCCCATGGCGTTCCAAGCCTCGACCCAGTACTCGCCGGGGTGCGCCAGGATGGTCCGCCAGGGGGTCTGCCCCTCCACGAACACCTTGTTTTCGAGCAGCCCGTAGTAATCCCGGGCATAGGAGTACGACTCCTCCATCCGTAGCCGGGCCTCCCGGTAATGGATGCTGTCGGCCATCACCTGCTCCCGCGTCTGGGCATACATTTTCAGCAGCTCGGAAGCATACAGCATGCAGGAGTCCCGGTCCACCTGGCCGCCTTCGCTGAGGATGAACGCAGTCGCGCTTTCCGGGCCCGCCGCCGTGTCCGCCGCGGCATTCATGACCAGGACGGTCTCCACCTGCTCCTCCAGCTCCTGCTGCAGCAGGCTCGCGTTCTGCAGCAGGTGGGCGTCCAGCGTGTCGTTGTGGTAAGCGAGGCTGTCCGGCACCACCGTCACGTCCTGCAGCTCCGGCGGCAGGCGGCGCAGGGACTCGATCAGGCGCGCATACCGGTTGATCTCCACGTCCAGGGAGGACACGATGCGGTCGTAGGGCGTGCGGTTCTTGTTGAAATCGGCAAATTCCTGGGACACCTTCTCCAACGCATAGCTGATATCGAAGGTGTAGTCCTGTTTCTGGGAGTACAGCATCAGGGACAGGTCGTTGCACTTCTTGACGATCTCCACCATTTTCCGGTGCTGCGCCTCATTCCGGATCGCCAGCTGCTGCTGCGTCCCTTCAATCTGCGTGTAGTCATGATACAGCTCGCGGCGGAGGTTGGACAGCGTGGCGTCCAGGTCCATCCCCGTGAAGACGGCCATGGCCGGCACCGCCACGGCGCACAGGGCCAAGAGTGTGTTCAGGAGTTTGCGTGATTTCATAGGGTTTTGTCGATGGTGAAACGGACGATCTTGCGGGAAGTGTTTTTCTGGAACTCGGTGTCCCGGAGCTTGACCCGCTTGATGATCTTGTGGGGCGGCAGCTTGGCGTTGAGCTTCTTGACCTGCTCCTCGAAGTAGGCCTGCGGATCCTGGATGCCCATCGCCTGGATCGCGTCGGCATCCGGGAAGATCTCGGCCACGATCGTCTCCTTGTCCTTGTTCAGGCGGCTCTCGCCGGCATAGACCACCACCTCCGCCACGCCTTCGATCTTCTGGATGTCGGCTTCCAGCTCTTCCGGATAGACGTTCTTGCCGTTGGAGAGGATGATCAGGTTCTTCTTGCGGCCGGTGATATAGATCCAGCCCTCGTCATCCAGCCGGCCGTAGTCGCCGGTGTGGAAGAAACCGTCCCGGTCGAAGACCTCGGCCGTAGCCTCGGGATTATTGAAGTAGCCCAGCATGACGTTGGGTCCCTTGACGCAGATCTCCCCTTCGCCGTTCGCGTCGGGGGCGTCGATCTTGACGCGGCAGGCCATGATGGGCAGGCCCACGCTGCCGGGCTTCTGGTATTTGTTGCGGTTGGCCGAAATGAGCGGCGAGCACTCCGTGATGCCGTAGCCGTTCAGGACGGTGATACCGATGGCGTCGAAGGTGCGGATGATATCCTCGTCCAGCTTCGCACCGCCGCAGATGATGAGCTCCAGCTTGCCGCCGAAAGACGCCAGGACACTCTTGAACAGCTGTCGGCGCACGTCGATCCCGACTTTGCGCAGGCCGTTGCTGGCGGCCATCATCGCTTTCAGCAGGCCGGCCTTGTGCGTCTTGCGGGCCGTCGTCCAGATCTTCTTGTGCATGGGTATACGGGCGTAACCATCTTTTTTGTGATTTCCGGTTATGTGTGTGCGTTGAGCTATCAGCGAACGCTGGAGCAGTACAAAACATCACCTGCGCCCCGTGCCTGTACCGCTGTAGAGTTTTGGCTTAGCCGGGTGTTCCGCGTCTTTCCAGTCATTATCGTGTGGTTGCTCGTCTATTTTTTGACTGGGCAATATCTTAACATTATAGGGGGTAGCTATGGAGATTTGAAACGCTGGTTCAAGGAGATCGGATGGTGGCTGAGTGGCGCGTATAACTACCATTACGCCATGAGCCAGATGCCGGGTCTGTTTGGGCATTTTTGGTCACTGGCCATAGAGATACAATTCTATGCCATCCTGCCCCTGTTTTTCGCGGCCTTCCGGAAACAGGGCTCGACCCAAATCGCAGCGTGTATCGCGATCATCGTCCTGAGCTCT
>CAJOMY010000178.1 GCA_905235775.1 uncultured Bacteroidales bacterium
CTGCTGCTCGCGGATCTCTTCGCTGACATGCTTCAGCCCGCTGGAAATATAGACTTCGCAGCCCTGGGAGAGATGGCCCACATAATTGACCGTGGAGCCGAACGTATGGTGCGGCGGCAGGACGTGCAGGGACTTGCGGGTGATGTCGAAGTTGTACATGCCCAGGGTCATGTCCAGGCCGATGTTCGCTTGCGAGAGCATGACGCCCTTGCCCTTGCCCGTCGTGCCGGAGGTATAGACGATGGAGGCCAGACGGTTCGGGTCGATCTTGTAGTCGTAGTAGGAATTGTCCCCTGCGGCGTACAGCGCGGCGCCCCGGTCTTCCAGCTCCCGGAGCCGGTCGACGGCATAGACGGCCTTCAGCGAGGGACGTGCGGGCAGGATGGCGTCGCACTTCTCCCGGGCGGCCTGGCCGACGATCGCGGCCTGGCAGAGCGTGGCGTCGATGATGCCCGCAATATCCTCCGGAGCGAGGTCCTTGTCGATGGGGACGACCACGGAGCCGATGGCCATGATGGCGAAAAAAGCGCAGCACCAGCCGTACGAGTTCTCCCCGATCAGGGCGATGTTCTTCTCGCGGAAACCGGCGGCTATCAATGCCGTGCCCAGGTTCCGCACATCGTCCCGCCACTGGGGGAAGGAGACCCGGATCACCTCGCTGTCGGACGGATGAATCTTGTAGGACAACGCTGTCTTGTCCGGAAAATTCTGCGCGGCCTCCTCGACGAGGGAACGCATGTCGTCGATGAAAGTGGTCTTGTAAACCGCGTAATTCTTGTTCATTTCAGGTAAATAAAGGTTTTAGCCCCCAAAATTACAAAAAATCAATTGCATTTTCGACGCTTTGCTTGTATTTTTGCACCATGACAAAAGACATTTATCTGGCGGCCGGCTGCTTCTGGGGCGCCGAGCATTATCTGAAATGCATCCGCGGCGTCGTGAAGACCGAAACCGGTTACGCCAACGGCAATATCGCGTATCCCACTTACCGGGAAGTCTATACCGATACGACCGGCTATGCCGAGACCGTCCACGTGGTCTATGATCCCGACATGCTCGGTCTGGACCGCCTGATCCAGGTGTATTTCAAGGCCATCGACCCGACCAGCCTCAACCAGCAGGGCGAGGACGTGGGCACGCGCTACCGCACCGGCATCTATTACACCGATCCGGCCGACCTGCCCGCCATCCGGCGGATCTATGACCGCGTGGCCGGGGAGCTCAAGCTCCCGCTCGCGGTCGAAGTCAAGCCGCTCAAGAACTTCTACCGCGCCGAGGAGTGCCACCAGGACTATCTCGCCAAGAACCCCCAGGGCTATTGCCACATCTCCCCCGCCCTGATGGAATTCGCCCGCACGGCCAACGATCCCGCCGGCGACTCCGACTGATCTTCTCCAGGACATGACGGCAGCCCGGACATACATTCAGGTTCTCCTGCCGGTCAAGCTCCGGTGGATTCCCACCTACGGCTCCCCCGTGCCCCTGGAACCCGGACGGCGCGTATGCGTCGCGCTCGGGCGACGGCGCTACGACGGGGTGGTCTGGCGGCGCGTCGAGCAGCCCGACCTGCCCCCGGAACGCATCCAGGACATCGTGGAAGTGCAGGACGACCTGCCGGCCGTCACGCCTGCGGAACTCCGTTTCTGGGCATTTCTCTCCGACTACTATCTCTGCACCCTCGGCGAAGTCTACAAGGCGGCCTATCCGCTGCTCAAGCTGCGCAGCGAGCGGAGCGCCGCGGACATGCTCGCCCGCCTGCACGAGCGTCTCGCGAAGAAGGAGCAGCAGCTCGCGGGACGGCACTCCGACCGCGTCCGGCTGCGGCTGGAAGCCGAGCGCGACGCGCTGGCAAAGGAACTTGCGGGGTACCGTCATGCTGAGCGGAGCGAAGAATCCGGATCCCCCGGCAAGCCGCAGGATGACGGCAAGCCGCGGGTCCTGACGGCCTCCGACCGGCGTGAAGCCTACCTGCCCGCCCTGCGGGAGGCCGTCTCCGCAGGCCGCCAGGCGCTCGTGCTGACGCCCGAGATCGCCTTCTGCGACCACCTGGAAGCCCTTCTTGCCCCGGAATTCGGCCAGCAGTTGCTGGTCTTCCACTCCGGCAGGACGCCGGCCCGGCGCCGCATCGCCGCCGAACGCCTGCGCAGCGGGGCTCCGGCCGTCATCCTCGGCACGCGCTCATCCCTCTTCCTGCCCTTCCGTTCCCTGGGGCTCGTCATCGTGGACGAAGAGCAGGACCCCGCCTACAAGCAGACGGAGCCCGCGCCGCGCTACCAGGGCCGGGACGCCGCCATCGCCCTGGCTGGCATCCACGGCGCCCGCGTCCTGCTCGGCGCCGCCGTCCCTTCGCTCGAGACGCTCCTCAATGTCCGCCTCGGCAAATACGTCCTCGCCCCGGAGGCTGCCACCGCCCCGGAGGCCGAAGTCATCGACCTGGCGGCCGAACGGCGCAAGAACGGCGTCGTGGGCTCTTTTTCGCGCAAGCTGATCGACGCTATGGCCCGGGCGGACGGGCCCGTCATGCTGCTGCGGGGCTGGGAGAAGCCGGACGCGCTGGAAGAAGAAATCCGGGGGCTGTTTCCCGGCCGGGATGTCCGCGTCCGCACCCTGAACGCCCTCAAGCGCGAAGGGGCTCCGGACGTCGCGCTGCTCGCGGTCCTGCAGGCGGACGCCCTGGTCTCACGCGAGGACTTCCGCGCCGACGAGCGCGCCGCACAGCTGGTCGGCACCCTGTGCCAGTTCGCTCCGCGCGTGA
>CAJOMY010000179.1 GCA_905235775.1 uncultured Bacteroidales bacterium
AAGGCGGCATCGACCTGCGCCTCCGAGCAGAAGGCGTCCAGCAGTTCGTGCGCCCGGGTCTTGTCGATGCTCCCGTCCGGGGCGAATTTCTCCTCGGGCGGATTCTCCACATAGCCCAGCACGAAGATGAGGGTCCGGCGCTCGCCGGGCTCCAGCCGGAGCCGGAAGAAGTGCGAGGCGACGGGGCTCCAGCCGTGGGCGACGGAGTTGCCGGACTGCCCGGCAAGCACGGCCTGCGGAGCGTCGAAGCCGTTGTACAGGCCGATGAAGGACTCCCGGTCGGTGTCGAACCCGTCAATCGGGGCGTTGACGCCGTAGAAGGCGTAGTGGTCGCGCCGCTCGCGGTATTCGGTCTTGTGGTAGAGGGTGCCGCCTTCGATCTCCACTTCGCCGGTAGAGAGGTTGCGCTGGAAATTCTCCATGTCCGTGGCGGCGTTCCAGAGGCACCATTCCACGAAGGAGAAAAGCCGGAAATCCTTGGGGACGCTGCCGGTATTGGTCAGGGTGAGCTTGTGGACCTCGCAGCGCCGGCCGGGCGGCACGAAGAAGAGCACGTCGGCGCGCAGGCCGTCCTTCTGTCCGCAGATGCGGGTATAGCCCATGCCGTGGCGGCACTCGTACGCGTCCAGCGGGGTCTTGCACGGCTTCCAGCCGGGGCTCCAGACGCTGCCGCCGTCGTTGATGTAGAAGTACCGGCCGCCGTCGTCGGCGGGCACGCCGTTGTAGCGGTAGCGCAGA
Organism: uncultured Bacteroidales bacterium; assembly: GCA_905235775.1. Classification (GTDB taxonomy): domain Bacteria; phylum Bacteroidota; class Bacteroidia; order Bacteroidales; family UBA932; genus Cryptobacteroides. The sequence goes on from CAJOMY010000179.1 coordinate 739, forward strand.
ATCCTGCGGAACTTGGCGTCGCGGCAGAAGCAGTAGCCGCCCGCGGTGTTGGAGATCAGCGAGAAGAAGTCCTCGCTGCCCAGATAGTTGATCCAGGGCCACGGGGTGGCGGGATCGGTGATGACATATTCCCGTGACGCGTCGTCAAAATGACCGTAAACCTTGCTCATGGCGCTTACTTCTTGATGGGATACAGATGGAGGAGCAGGACGATCAACAGCGCGAGGGCGGCGGGGAATAGGGAGAACAGGCTCCAGATCATCCGGCACACCGCCGGTTCGTTGGTGATGGTGACCACGGTTTGCCCGGTGGCGGGATCCGTGCCCGAAATGAAGCCGGCGACGCCCAGCAGCAGGGCCACGAGGGCGCCCGAGATGGCTGAGCCGAACTTCTGCGCCATGGTGCCCGAGGAGAAGATGAGCCCCGTCGAGGAGGTCCCGTTCTGCTCGGTGGCGTAGTCGGCGACGTCGGCGTACATCGACCACAGCAGCGGCGAGTAGAGTCCGATGCCGACAGAGGTGAGGATGACCGTCGCGATCATCAGCCAGATGTACTTCGGGTCCATCGGGATGAAGAAGAAGGCGACGGAAGTCACGGCACAGATGACGGCCGCGATGCGGAAAGCCCGGCGCTTGGAGCCCGCCCAGCGGGTGAACCGGGGCGACAGGCCGCCGAAGATCATGCAGGTGACTTCGCCGAAGGTCATGAAGACCGTATAGTTGATGATGAGGCCCGATACGGTCACGTCACCGTGCAGGCAGTATTCCAGCAGGTAGCCGGCCACGGCGTAGCGGAATCCGTTGAAGAAGTTGGTGCAGATGCCGATGAGCGTCAGGTAGATCCACGGCTTGTTGCGGAACAGGTCGCCGAAGGGCTTGAAGGAGAACTTCTCGGCCCGGACGGGCTTCAGCCGCTCCCGGGTGAGCAGGCCGCAGGCCAGGGTGCCGAGGGCTGCCAGCGCGCCCAGGATCACGCCCACCACGGCGTACTGGTGCGCCTCGCTGCCGCCCACCATCTTCTGCAGGTAGGGGAAGGAGAGCAGGGTGATGAAGCCCATCGCGTAGGCGCCGACCATGCGGTAGGACGAGAATTGGTTCTTCTCGTCGTCATCGTCGGTCATCACGCCCAGCAGCGAGCCGTAGGGCACGTTCACGGCCGTGTAGACGGCCATCATCAGCAGGTACATCGAATAGGCGTAGATGCGCTTCCCCACGGGACCCAGGTCCGGCGTGTAGAGCAGCAGCGCGAAGATGACGCCCAGCGGGATGGCGCCGAAGATGAGCCAGGGCCGGTAGGTGCCCCAGCGGGACTGCGTGCGGTCGGCGAGCGCACCCATCATCGGATCGGTGACGACGTCGAAGAGGCGCGCCACCAGCATCAGCGCGGCCGTGTCGGCCACGGTGAGCCCGAAGATATTGGTGAAGAAGAGCGGGAACGCGATGGACATCACCTTCCAGGTGATTCCGCCGGCGGCGGCATCGCCGAGGGCATATCCGATTTTCTCTGACAGCTTGGCCATATTACTTGATTTTCAGATTCTTGTCGATCAGCCGGTTCAGGGCCTCCACCGTCCGGCCTGTCCGGAGGCCGTCCGGCTCCGTGTGCAGGCAGTAGTCCACCAGGCGGTCCACCGTGCTCGTGGCCACGTGCATGCGGGTGTCGGAAGAGGCGTAGTAGATGAATACTTTTCCGTCCGGGTCGGCGATCCAGCCGTTGGCGAACAGCACGTTCATCACGTCGCCGACGTATTCCCCGCCCTGCGGGGCCAGGAAGTAGCCGGCCGGCTCCGCGATCACGCGGGTCGGGTCGTCCAGGGCGGTCATGTAGAGGTAGAGGACATAGCGCAGGCCGCTGGCGCAGCCGCGCACGCCGTGGGCGAGGTGGAGCCAGCCCTGCGGGGTCTTGATGGGGTGCGGCCCCTCGCCGTTCTTGCACTCCATGATGGTATGGTAGTGGCGCGCGTTGATGATCTTTTCGTCCTTCACCTCCGCGCGGGTGATGTCGTCCACGAGGGCCC
>CAJOMY010000180.1 GCA_905235775.1 uncultured Bacteroidales bacterium
AACGGTCCGGGCCACGATCATCATATAAGGCTGTTCAAAGAAATAGAAGAGCAGGCTTGCGGTGAGCGCCGTGATAAAGCCGGAACAGACAAAGATCTTCCGCTTTCCAAGGCGGTCGGAAAGGAGACCGAGCGGCACACGCAGGAGGGTCTGCCCCAGTCCGTAGCTGCCGGTGATCATACCGATGACCGTGAGGCTTACGCCGAGCTCTTTGGCGTAGGTGGAGAGGTTCGGAACATAAGCGTACTGGGAAAACCAGAAAAACAGAATGGCAAGCTGGTAGATAAAGATGCGTGGCTTTTTGTTCGAATCACTGACCATGACTCTCCAGGCTCCTTTTGGGCTGATCGGCGTCTTCTGACCCCGTCAAAAACTTATTTTAGTATCCTCTTTTTCTGTGCGCAAGCACAATTCTTGCCACAAAACAAGATTGATGATGAATTCGTGGGAGCTCTGCAGCATCAGCCGCAAGAGGAAAGCAAGAGGAAATCAAAAGGAAAGCGAAAGGAACGCAAAAGGAAAGAAGAAAGACTTGACGGATTTCCGAATCGACGTATAATTGTATACATCTATGCAAAAATAGAAAAATCCGGTATTACGGCGTATCCTGCTGTACAGCACGGATGCCGCTTTATTGGAAGCGTACCGGAAGGGAAAGGAGATTTTTATGCTTGAACTTTCCAGCAAAACCAATTTGCTCGAACAGAAATCTTACCAGTATGAACTGCAGGACGTAGAGGACGCCAACCTCTACCGGGACATTTACAATTACGATGAAGTCCCGAAGGTCGCCTTTAACCACCGCCGTGTGCCCATGGGCATGCCGGAAGAGATCTGGATCACGGATACCACTTTCCGTGACGGCCAGCAGTCCGTGGAGCCTTATTCCGTCAAACAGATCGTGGATCTGTACCGCCTGATGAGCAAACTCGGCGGCCCGTTCGGAATCATCCGCCAGACGGAGTTCTTTGTCTACAGCGAAAAGGACCGTCAGGCCCTGTCTGAGTGCATGGATCTGGGCTACCGCTTCCCGGAGATCACCACCTGGATCCGCGCCACCCGGGAGGATTTCAAGCTGGTCAAGAACCTGGGCATCCGGGAGACGGGCATACTGGTGTCCTGCAGCGACTATCACATCTTCAAGAAGATGCAGATGACCCGCAAGCAGTGCATGGAGTATTACCTGAAGACCGTGGCGGACGCCTTCGAGGCCGGGGTCATGCCCCGCTGCCACCTGGAGGACATCACCCGGGCCGACTTCTACGGCTTCGTGGTGCCCTTCGTCAACGAGCTGATGAAGATGAGCCAGGACGCGGGCATTCCCGTGAAGATCCGCGCCTGTGACACCATGGGCTACGGCGTGCCCTATTCCGAGGTGGCGCTGCCTCGCAGCGTGCCCGGCATCATCTACGGCCTGCAGCACTATTCCGACGTGCCCAGCGAGATGCTGGAGTGGCACGGCCACAACGATTTCTACAAGGCCGTGGCCAACGCCTCCACCGCCTGGCTGTACGGCGCTTCGGCGGTGAACTGCTCCCTGCTGGGCATCGGCGAGCGCACCGGCAACATCCCGCTGGAGGCCATGGTCATGGAGTACGCCAGCCTGCGGGGCAGCCTGGACGGCATGGACCCCACCGCCATCACCGACATCGCCCAATACTTCCACGAGGAGATCGGCTACGACATTCCGGTGATGACGCCCTTCGTAGGCCGCCAGTTCAACACCACCCGCGCCGGCATCCATGCCGACGGGCTGCTCAAGGACGCCGAGGTGTACACCATATTCGACACCCGAAAGATACTGGGCCGCAGCCCCTCGGTGATGATCGGCAAGGCCAGCGGCCTGGCGGGCATCGCCTACTGGATCAACGAGAACTATCAGCTGACCGCCGGCGAGGCCGTGGACAAGAAGAGCGACCTGGTGGTCGCGCTCAAGGACTGGATCGACCGGGAGTATGAGGATGGCCGGCAGACCACGCTGTCCACCGCCGAGCTGGAGACGAAGATCGAGGAGCTGTCCGGCGGCAAGCTCCGCAGACTGTGAGGGGGGAGGATCACATGATGGATTACAAGACCGTATCGCTGTCCGACCAGGTCTTTGAACACCTGGAGTCCGACATTCTCAGCGGAAAGTACGAGCGCGGACAGATCGTCACCGAGATGCAGCTCTGCTCGGAGCTGGGCGTCAGCCGTACCCCGGTGCGGGAGGCGCTGCGCCGGCTGTTCCAGGAGCACCTGATCGAGGATACCCCGAAGGGCACGATGGTGCTGGGCATCACCCCGAAGGACTACCGGGACATGTCCGAGATCCGGCTGCGCATTGAGGAGCTGGCCGTGCGGGGCTTCGTGCAGAATGCCGACGCCGACAGCCTGAAGGCGCTGAAGGAGGCCGTGGACTTCCAGGAATTCTACCTGTCCCGTGAGGACGTGGACCAGCTGAAGGCGCTGGACGGCCGCTTTCACGAGATCATTTACTCTGACTGCGGCAGCATGATCCTGAAGGACACGCTGCTGCCCCTGCACAGGAAGATACAGCAGTACCGCCGCAATGCCCTGCGCACGCCGGACCGGGCAGCCCAT
>CAJOMY010000181.1 GCA_905235775.1 uncultured Bacteroidales bacterium
CCACCGCCGGGGAAGCCCTGGAGGAGATGGAGAAGGCCGGCGAGCTGAGCGGCTACAAGGCGGAGATCAAGATGCAGCTGGTAGGTATGGAAAGCCCCTTCTACTGGATCAGCGGCACGGAGAATGTGACCGTGGTCCGCAGCGAATATTCCGCCCCGCTCGTGATCAAGGGCGCAGGCGAGGGCGTCCGCCTGGCCGCCACCGGTATCATCAAAGACATCTTGATGTAACGCACAGCCCCGGTCATCCCGAAAACACTGCCTATTCCGGGACAACCTCTCGAAAACTTGGGGGGTTATCCCGGAAAACCCGTAAAATCCGGGATGATATTCCGATTATTTGCAGGCGGCTTCGTGTATGCGGACGTAGAGATCGACAGCCTGTTGGAGATCGGAATAGCGGATGAACTCCTCATCCCTGTGGGCGACGGTGATGGAGCCGGGGCCACAGATGATTTTCCGGTCAAAATTCGTCAGGTGCGGGGCGTCGCTGCCGAAGGAGACTGGCTGGGTCGGGAAGCCCGGCAGGGTCAGGTAGTGCGCCGGGGCGTCGCCGCCGAATTCTTCGACCCGAAGGGTGTCGGAAGCGTGGGTGCGCATCCAGTCCACCACCAGCGCATCGGAGGCGAAGGTTGTGCGGAAATAGAGCCTGCATGTCAGGGACGGGCTGAGGATGTTCTGTGCGTTGTCGCTGACCAGCTGCCCGACGTTCCAGGTGGTGGGGCCGAGTTCCGGGTCGTCCGGGAAGCCGGCCGTGCGCAGTTCGTCCATGAAGTCCACGAACAACTCCACGGCGCTGACCCCGTGGTCCGGGTAGCCGGAGTGGAACGCCTTTCCGGTGAAGGTCAGGTCGAAGCGCTTGGTGCCCTTGGACGCGCTCACCAGGCAGTTGTCGGTGGGCTCGCCCACGACCAGCAACGGCGCGGTGAACCCTGTCCGGGCAAATGCCTTGGCGCCCCAGGAGCCTGTCTCCTCGCCGCTCACGATGAGCAGCGCCATATCGTCATGCCCGGCTTCGGCAAGCCGCTCACAAGCCCGGTACATCGCATAGAACTGTCCTTTGGCATCGCAGCTGCCACGCCCGCAGACCCGGTCCTCCCCGAAGGTGGGCGGGATGTAAGGCGGAACGGTGTCCATGTGCGAGCAGAACACGACGCGGGGGTGCTCCCCCCAGCGCAGCAGGACATTGAGCGTACCGTCGCCGACCTCGAAAGTCTCCACGAAAGGAGCCTCCAGATGCCCGGCGAGCCACTGCCCCATCTCCCGCTCCCGGCCGGAGGTGGAATCAATGGAGAGAATGTCGCGAAAGAGTTTCATGCCGCAAAGACGCTGGTTCTTTGCGAAAGTACGAAGAAACGGACGAAAATACAAGATAAAATCTTAAATTTGTTGTATGAAAGTCATCATCAGCGGATACGGCAAGATGGGCCACATGATCGAGTCCGTCCTGCAGCGGCGCGGGATCGAGCTGGTCTGCGCGTCGGAAGACATCTGTTCCATTCCGGAGGAAGTGGCGCGCGAGTGCGTGTGCATCGACTTCACGACGCCGGACGCCTTCAAGGCGAATTACCGGACGCTTGCCGCCAAGTTCAAGGCCGTCGTGGTCGGCACCACCGGCTGGTACGACATCAAGGAGGAAGTCTTCGCCGCCTTCGAGGCCGCCGGCACCCCGCTGATCTGGGGTTCCAACTACTCCGTCGGCGTGATCGCGCTCTTTGCCGGCATCGCCCGCACCTGCCAGGTGCTCAAGGGCCACGGCTACACCCCGCACGTGGAGGAGATTCACCATATCCACAAGCTGGACGCCCCGAGCGGCACGGCCAAAAGCATCGGCTCCTTGATTGAGGACTTTCTCGGCGAGAAGCCCGGGATCGGCTCCCAACGCATCGGGGAGGTCCCCGGCACGCACATCGCCGAGTTTTCCTCGGAAGTTGACAAGATCACCCTCACCCACGAGGCCTTCTCCCGCCAGGGCTTCGCCGAAGGCGCCGTTGACGCCGCCTTGATGACGGAGGCCCTTACCGGCGTCCACGAATTCAAGGATCTGATTTTATCAAAATAAATTCCTATCTTTACGGCAGTTAGTTAAATAGTGTTACGTATGAAACCTCTTGTCCTGCAAGGATGCGGCACGGCCCTGGTGACCCCGTTCACCCCGGACGGTGCCGTTGATTATGAAGCTTACGGCCGGATGGTGGACCGCCAGGTGGCCGCCGGCGTGCATTTTCTCGTCCCCCTCGCCACCACCGGCGAGACCCCGACGCTCTCCGCCGGCGAGAAGACGGCGATCTACCAGGTGGTCAAGGAGCATGCCAAGGGCCTGCCCCTGATGCCCGGCGTGGGCGTGAACAGCCTGCCCGACACGCTCGGCAACATCCGTCTGCTGGAGCCGCTCGGCGCCGATGCGCTGCTCGTGGTGGTGCCCTATTACAACAAGCCCACCCAGCAGGGGCAGTATGAATATTTCAAGGCCGTGGCCGCGGAGACCGACCTTCCGGTCATCATCTACAACGTCCCGGGCCGCACCGGCGCCAACATGCTGCCGGACACGGTGATCCGCCTG
>CAJOMY010000182.1 GCA_905235775.1 uncultured Bacteroidales bacterium
GTGGCCGTGAGTCAGGGCCACCATGACCGGCTTGTCGGTCAGCGTGGCGACGACCCGGTCCAGATCCGGCATGTAGGTGCCGGCGTCGATCAGCAGGGCGCGGTCCTCCCCTTCGAGCAGGTACACGGACTCGTGATAGACCTGATGGCCGTTGCCCTCCCAGGTGTGGTCGTCAATCCGGCGGAACACCACGTAAGGGTCGCGACAGACGAACGGCTCGGCATACAGCTTGCGGAACTGCTCCGCCTGCGCGGCGTTCCAGACAATGATGGCGTTGCCGAGGCGGAAATAAGTGTCGAGATCCGGCCGGCCGAGCCTCGAGGGCTCCGAGGCGGCGGCGCCGGACTCGATCCCGTCGATCAGCTGCTTCATCTCGCGGATGTAGCCGATGCCCAGTTCGCCGCCTTTCGGCAGGTTCAGCCAGTCCCGTTGCCAATAGTGCCCGCCATAGATCTTCAGCGCCTGCGGGTTCAGGCAGACGGCGGGATCCTCCAGCCATTCGAGCAGGCGCGGGACGGCCGAGGCATAGCTTTCAAAGCCCTCGGCATTGAAGATCCAGACCCCGTGGCCGGAGCCGATCGCGTCGCCGGTGAAAAGCAGGTTCTGCTCGCGGAGCAGGAAGACCGTCGAGCCGGGCGTATGGCCGGGCACGGCGAGAGACAGCACCGTCATGCCGCCCAGGTCGAAGACTTCCGCCTCGCCGTAGAGGCGCCGCCGCCCCTCGGGGAAGCGGTCGGTCAGCCGGGCGAAATCCTCCCGCGGCAGGGCGAACTCCACGCCGGGATCCGCCGCAAAGGCGGGAAGCATGCCCGTATGGTCGCCATGATTATGGGTGAAGGTGATCGTGAGCGGCTTGCCGCCGGCACGCTCCCACACGATCTTGCGCAGCGACTCCGCCGCATCGTCGGCCCAGGTGACGGGATTGGACAGGTCGATGAGCAGGGCCTTCTCCGATCCCACCAGCAGGTAGATGTCGGAACAGTTGTTGAAATGGGTCTTGTTGCCCTCGGCGTCGAAAGCCTCTCCGGCGGGATTGAGGCTGTTGCAGTCCTGGATGTGGTACACGTCTTTGCCGATCACGGACACGGTGTACGGACCGACTTCAACGTCCCCGGGGCCGGCGCAGGCGGCCAGGCAAGCCAGTGCAAAGACCGGCAGGAGATGTCTCAGATGCATATCGAAAAGGGTTAGTGGTTTCTGTATCAAAGGTACAAACTGCATTTCGAAAAAACAAATCGGCGGGCGTGACGGGAAAACGAAAGTTTTTGCGCCGCTGGTGCTTGCTTTTGCGCGCGGGTGTGCGTATCTTTGAAACTGCGAAAAACCAAAAACATTCCGCATATGCACACCAAAACGTTCGGACGAGCCGTTCTCGCGGCCGTCGCCCTGTTCCTGTCCCTCTCCCTGCACGGACAGGACACCTTCTGCAACCCGCTCGACCTGGTCGTTCCCGGCGAGCGCTCCTACCGGGGCGGAGAGCCCGTCGTGCTGATCTACCAGGACGACTACTTCCTCTTCGTCTCGCACCGCAAGGGGTACTGGTACTCCCCCGATTTCAAGAACTGGACCTACGTGGACGCCCCGAACTATCCGGGCGGCGTCGTGTCCGTCGTGGAGATGGACGGCGAGCTGTACGGCTGCTCCATGAACAACAAGAATGTCTACAAGGCCATCGACCCCCGGGCCGGGACCTGGGAGCAGGTCGGCACCTTCGACAGCGACCGCTACGGCGACGCCAATATGTTCGTTGACGACGACGGCCGGCTCTACCTCTATTATGGCTGGTCCCAGCTCATGCCCTTCAAGGTCGTGGAGCTGGACAAGAAGACCTTCAAGGAGATCGCCGGGCCGGAAGTCCTCTTCTTCAGCGACTACCGCAACCACGGTTTCGAGAAGCGCACCCGCGACGACGTGATCTACTCCATCTTCAACGGCCGCCGCGACTACTTCGAAGAGGAATATCCCTGGATCGAAGGTCCGTGGATGACCAAGCACAACGGCAAGTACTACCTCCAGTACGCCGCCATCGGCCTGGAGCTCCTCTCCTACTCGCACGGCGTGTACGTGTCCGACAGCCCGATGGGCCCCTTCACCTACTCCCCGCACAACCCGCTGACCTTCAAGACCACGGGCTTCGCGGTGGGCGCCGGCCACGGCAGCACCTTCCATGACAAGAACGGCCAGCTCTGGACCATCTGCATGATTCCCGCCAGCTACGGCGGAGCGGGCCGCGGCTCCGAGCTCGCCATCTTCCCGACAGACGTCGACGGGGACGGCGTCATGTACTCCAACGTCGCATTCGGCGACTATCCGCAGTACTGGCCCGGCACCCGCACCGACGCGGTGGAGCACAACTGGACCGGCTGGAAGCTCCTCTCGCACCAGAAGAAGGTCACCGTCTCCTCCACCTTCGAGAACTATGTCCCCGAGAACGGCGTGGACGAGAATTTCATGACCAACTGGGCCGCCGGGACCGGCCGTCCGGGCGAGTTCTTCCAGGTCGACCTCGGCAAGGTGGCCGACATCTACGCCATCCAGTGCAACTTCGACCACATC
>CAJOMY010000183.1 GCA_905235775.1 uncultured Bacteroidales bacterium
AGAAACTAAAAAAGGACGACCGAGGAAGAATCCCGTCAACGAATAAACCAGGGAATCAACTTTGCGAAAAAACAGGGACGAGCATATTGCATATTACAACCAGGCTGGACACGGGGACGGGACGGGACAGGCCAGGCAGGACACGGGGACGGGACGGGACCGGGTCAGGCCAGACTGGACACGGGACCCGGCAGGACACAGGGAGGGGCGGGGCTAGTCGTCCTGGGGTTTGTACTTGTTCCGATGCTCACGGGGGGCTTCGGAGACAAAGCCGCCGACCACCACGACAATTTCGCCCTTGGGCTCGACCGTCTGGAAATGGGAGAGCACCTCCGCCAGCGTGCCCCGGACATGCTCTTCGTGTACTTTCGATATTTCCCGGGCGACCGAGCACGGGCGACCGGGCCCGAAGGTCTCCGCGAACTGCTCCAGCGTCTTCACGAGCCGCCGCGGCGACTCGTAGAACACCATCGTCCGCGGCTCTTCCGCCAGAGAAGCCAGCAGAGAGGCCCGTCCTTTCTTGACCGGCAGGAAGCCCTCGAAGCAGAAACGGTCGCAGGGCAGGCCCGAGGACACCAGCGCCGGGATGCACGCCGTCGCGCCCGGAAGCGTCTGCACCTCAATGCCCTCCGCAGCACAGGTGCGCGTCAGCAGGAAGCCCGGGTCGGAAATCCCGGGCGTGCCGGCGTCGCTCACCAGCGCCACCGACGCACCCGCCAGGATCCGGTCCCGGATGAGCGAGACCGTCTGGTGCTCGTTGAACTTGTGGTGGGAGAGGAGCTGCCCCGCCCGAATGTCGAAATGCTGCAGCAGCACGGCGGTCGTCCGCGTGTCTTCCGCCAGGATCAAATCGGCCTCACGCAGCACCCGGACGGCCCTGCAGCTCATGTCTTCGAGGTTGCCGACCGGGGTCGGCACGATGTACAAAATTCCTTTCGCGCCCATACGCTTCCACACATAAATTGCTATCTTTGTGCAAGCACAAATGTACGCAATGTTTTCCGAGAATCATAGAAAATCCGGGTGCATCGAGGTCGTCTGCGGCTCGATGTTCTCCGGCAAGACCGAAGAACTCATCCGGCGCCTGCGCCGCGCCCAGTTCGCGCGCCAGGAAATCGCCATCTTCAAGCCCGTCATCGACAAGCGCTACTCGGACGTCGAGGTCGTCTCGCACGATTCCCACAAGATCACGTCCACCCCAGTCGCCTCCCCTGCCGGAATCCTCGAGCGAGTTGGTCCCGAGGTTCAGGTCGTCGGCGTGGACGAAGCCCAATTTTTTGACGATTCTCTCGTCGATGTGTGCCAGACGCTCGCCGACCGGGGCGTACGCGTCATCGTGGCCGGACTGGACACGGACTACCTCGGCCAGCCCTTCGGCCCGATGCCGCGCCTGATGGCCATCGCGGAGGACGTCCAGAAGGTTCACGCCATCTGCGTCCGCTGCGGCGCGCTCGCCAATCATTCCCACCGCCTCAGCGCGAGCGAAGACCTTGTCCTGCTCGGAGAAAAGGATGTGTATGAACCCCTCTGCCGCGACTGTTTCAATGCCGCCCGGGCCCGGGAAGAAGAGGAGAAGCGCCTGCCCAGGCTGTTTGACGATCAATAAGATGGCTGCCGGAGACAGGATCCTGAAGGACTACCGCTACTATCTGCGGATGGAGCGCCGGCTGTCGCCGAACACGGTGGCGGCCTACGGGCGCGACGTCGCGGGACTGCTCTCGGCCCTGGATCTGGCTCCCCGGGCGATCCGCACGGAAGATATCGAACGCTACCTGGCCAGCCGGACGGGGGGAGATGCTTCGACAAGGCTCGGCGTGACAGCCGGCAGCGACACCCGTCCGGAGACCCTGGGCAAGCGGAGCCAGGCGCGGATGTTGAGCGCGCTGAAGTCCTTCTTCGACTGGCTGGTGCTTGAGGGCGAGCGGCCCGACAACCCCTGCGACCGCATCGACGCGCCCAAACTCGGACGCTACCTCCCGGAAGTCCTTTCCATAGAAGAAGTTACCGCCATTCTCGACTCCGTCACCGGCAACGACTGGCGCGCCCTGCGCGACCGCGCCATCCTCGAAATCCTCTACGGTTGCGGGCTGCGCGTTTCGGAGGCCTGCGGCCTGCTCATTTCGCAGGTTTACCTGCAGGAAGGCTTCGTGCGCGTGGTCGGCAAGGGCGACAAAGAGCGGCTCGTCCCCCTGGGCGAGGTGGCCGCCGACGCCTTCCGCGCCTACCTCGACGCCCGCCCGCAAGCCGCCGAACCCGCCTTCGACGACACCGCTTTCCTCAACAAAAACGGCCACCCGTTGAGCCGGGTGGCCATTTTCAATCTGGTCAAACAGCAGGCGCTGATTGCCGGGGTCAACAAGGAAATCTCTCCGCACACCTTCCGCCATTCCTTCGCCACGCACCTTAAAAAGGGGGACAGGAAAATGAATAAACATGGGAAAAAGATGATCGCGCCCATAATCATAAGCGTTCTGGTCATAATATATTTCATTTTCTATTTCGGACTTATAGTACATTTTGTACAGACTCCGCTCATAAGGATACTT
>CAJOMY010000184.1 GCA_905235775.1 uncultured Bacteroidales bacterium
AGCTCCGAGCCGATGCTGTCAAAGCGGCCCGACTTGCGCCAAAGGTCGGCGGGCATCGTCACCGGGAACTGCACCTCCTGGCCGTCGATGCGGTTCATCTCCTGGCGGATGATGTTTTCGATCTTGGCGGTGATGCGCTTGGTGATGGGGAACAGCGTGATGATGCCGTTGCCCACGGGCTTGATGTAGCCGCCGCGCATCATCAGCGCCTGGGACGCGATGACGCAGTCCGCCGGGGTCTCCTTGAAGCGCTTGGAAACGAGATTTCTGACCTTCATGTGTAGACTTCCTTCCCTCGTTATGCTATCATAATCTATTATAGTAGTATAGCCGCCAAGGGGGAATTATGCAAGTGAAGATTTGGGGAAAGGCAATCAGGCAAGATACTGCTTCAGGATTCCCCTCAGCTTATCATCCACAGGCAGGGCATACAGTACCAGGGTCTGTGCCTCGGGCTTGTTAGGATCGTCGATGAAGGGAAGGGACGCTTCACTGCGCCATCTGTCCGGCTTTAATCCCAGCGCGCGGGAACCGCAGAGCAGGGTGAAATGCCCGTCCTCGTCACTGCGCAGCGCTGTGCCTTCGATTCGGTTATAAGGGACGCTCTCTTCCTTTGTGTCCAATCGCAATATGCGCCTGTCGGTCAAGCCGTAATAGGTATTTTGCCGAAGGCGCCTTGCGGTGAGAAAGGGATAAGCAAATGCGAAAGCAGCAATCAAAACGATGAAAGCGATTACGCCGGGCTTGATGCCGGCGTCCGTGTTGCAGGCAACCCGGAGATACATCATCGTCGTACCTGCCGCGAATATTGCCTTGATGATGAAGCCCACGATGATGCCCTTCCTGTTGGTTCTGTCCATCGTATCAAATGATACGGGGTGGCCGGTCCACAGCAGCGTCTCACCCTCCGCCAGCATGGCGCGCAGCTTGTCGTACATATAGACGTCCTCCTTCTTATTGCCATTTTAGCAGAATTGATGCTAAAACGGCGCTAAGAAAGAGGACGTCGTGAATGATGGGGTCTGTATTCCAAATGCACTTGGGCCTGTAAATAGATACCTTAATCCAGCGTGAGCCTGAACACCAGCGGCGTGGACGAGCGAACGGGCGTATGCAGGTGTAGCCCTTCGCCGTCCCGCGTCCATTGCACGGCCCCGTCGGCGCCGAGCAGCCGAATGTCCCGGATGATGCCGTGGAAGTTGGCCTGCCGGGAGGCGTCCAGCTCGCCCAGGGACTGCACGCAGTATTCTCCGCTGTCCGAGCCCTTCATGGCGATGACATACAGCGCGTCGTCCTTGGCGGTAAAGCGGAAGTCCCGGTCGGTGTACTGGGGCGCCACGTCGTCGGAGAACTGTCCCTCGGCGACGCGGGTGGGTCCCTCGCCGTATTTGCGCCAGGGATGAGTATCGTAGATCGCCTCGCCGTTGACATGAAGCCACGCGCCGATCTCCTCAAGGATCCGGGCGTCTTCATCCGGGATCGTGCCGTCCGCCCTCGGCCCGATGTTGAGCAGGAAGTTGCCGTTTTTGCTGACCACGTCCACCAGGTTCCAGATCAGCTCTTCCGAGCTCTTGTAGACGTTCCCCTCGGTGTAACCCCAGGAATTGCGGGCCACGGCGGTGTCCGTCTGCCAGATGTAGGGCTTGATGTCCGCGAACTGGCCCCGCTCCACGTCCGGCACGGCGGTGCCGAACACGAAGGCGTCGTGCTTGTAGTTGATGACGACCTCTTCTCCCTGTTCCGCAGCCCGGTTGTAGTAGTAGGCTGCCAGCTTTTTCAGCCAGGGCTTCGCGGCGCTGTGCTCGATCCACCAGTCGAAGTAGATGATGCTGGGCCGGTAGCGGTCGATCAGCTCGCAAGTCCTGAGCAGCCAGTCCTCCATGTACTCCCGGCTGGGCGCGGGCTTTCCGTCGATGTCGTGCCACGCCGGCTCCGGCATGGACGGCCAGTAGAGGTCGCCCCTGGCCAGGGGTTCATGGATGTCGCTGTCAAATTCTCTGCCATGCCCCAGGAAGAACCAGTGCTCGATGCGATGGGAAGAGGCGCCCATGACCAGGCCGCGGGCGCGGCAGGCGGCGGAGAGCTCGCCCAACACGTTCCGCTTCGGTCCCATCTCAAAGGCGTTCCAGTGGGAAATGGCGCTGCGGTACATCTGAAAGCCGTCGTGGTGCTCCGCCACCGGCACGACGTACCTCGCCCCGGAGCGCTCAAACAGCGCCGCCCAGGCGTCCGGGTCGAACCGTTCGGCGCGGAACAGGGGAATGAAGTCCTTGTAGCCGAATTCCCTGTGCGGCCCGTAGGTTTCCACGTGGTGCCTGAATTCCGGGGAGCCCTGCATGTACATGTTCCTCGGATACCACTCGTTGCCAAAGGCCGGGACGCTGTAGACGCCCCAGTGAATGAAGATGCCGAATTTCAGCCTGCGATACCATTCCGGCGCCCGATACCGGGAAAGGGACGCCCAGGAGTCGGTAAACGGGCCATGGGCGATTTGCGCGT
>CAJOMY010000185.1 GCA_905235775.1 uncultured Bacteroidales bacterium
ACGGACTGGCGCAAGGCCGACGGCGCCATCGTCACGCGCCCTGTGACCACGGTGCAGAGCGCCCCGGGCCGCGACTCCGCCAAGGACCTCTTCGTGCTCCACGAGGGCACCAAGGTCAAGATCCTCGACGCCGTCGGAAGCTGGCGCAACATCGAGCTCGCCGACGGCCGCCAGGGCTGGATGGAAGAAAGCTGCCTGGAGGTCATTCAGGCCGGGGCCGAATGACGCTGTCTTGCAAATAAACTATCTATGAAATAGTTCTTCCTCGACCGGGGATCGCAGGGCCTCCGTTTTCCGAATTGTCTATTTTGCAGGCGGGATGCAGCGGAATCCGGCAAAATTTCCGTATATTTGTACGATTATGGCCGTATAGGCCGCATTTTTTGCAATTGTTGGTTAAACTAAAGACCCGAATATGCTGTTCACACTCCTCCAGACCGACATCGCGCAGGCTGTCCCCGTGCAGCAGGAGATGTCGTATTCCCTCATCGAGATGGCCGCCAAGGGCGGCGCCCTGATGTGGGTCCTGCTCGCCCTGTCGATCATCGCCATCTACATTTTCGGCAAGAAGTGGTGGATCATCCGCCAGGCCGGCAAGATCGACAAGGATTTCATGAACGACATCCGTGACTACATCCACGAAGGCAAGATCAAGTCCGCCCGCACGTTGTGCGGCAAGTATGACGCACCCGTGGCGCGGATGGTCGAGGCCGGCATCGCCCGCATCGACAAGCCGGCCGCCGACGTGCAGGCAGCCATCGAGAACATCGGCAACGTGGAAGTGGCCCGGCTGGAGAAGGGGCTTCCGTATCTGGCCACCATCGCCGGCGGCGCCCCGATGATCGGTTTCCTCGGCACGGTGATCGGTATGGTGCAGGCGTTTTTCAACATGTCCAACGCCGGCAACAACATTGACATCACCCTCCTGTCGAGCGGCATCTACACCGCCATGATCACCACGGTCGGCGGCCTCATCGTCGGCATCCTCGCCTACTTCGGCTACAACTTCCTCACGGCGCGCATCTCCGCCCTCGTGTACAGCATGGAGAGCGCGACGATCAAGTTCATGGACATGCTCGGCGCACCCGCCGCCGACAACGCAAAGACTGAATAAGATGGCCCTCAAGCGAATCACCAAGGCAGATCCCAACATCGCCATGTCCTCGATGACGGACATCGTGTTCCTGCTGCTGATCTTTTTTCTGGTGACCTCCACGCTGGTCAATCCCAACGCCCTCAAGCTCCTGCTCCCGAAGAGCACCGGCCAGGTGGGCGCCAAGGCCACGGTAAGCGTCTCCATCAAGGACTGGGGTGAGGACCGCTACACCTACCACATCAACGGCTCCGAGGTCCCCGTGGCTTTTTCCGAGGTGGAGGACGAGCTCGTGGACCTGCTCCAGAGCGAGGAAGACCCGACCTTCTCGATCTTCTCCGACGAGAGCGTGCCCATCGGCGAGATCGTGCAGGTCATGAACATCGCCAAGCGCAACCATTACAAGGTCATCCTGGCCACACAGCCAGAGTAATCCGACATGAAGAAAGACCGGACCATCAGACAGAAACGGGAGCGCAACGCCAGGATCACCGGCATCGTGATGTCGGCGGTCGCCCATGCCTGCGCCCTCGTGTTCGTCTCGTTCTCCGGTCCCGTGACCTACAAGAACGCAAACAAGGTCAAGGAATCGGCAAAGATCGCGGATTCGGACAAGATCCTCATCGAGACCGACTGCCCCTACCTCCCGCCCGTTCCCCATCGCGGCGAAATCAACTACTCCGGCTACATGAAGCACACCTGTCAGGCAGTCGCGGAGCAGAGAGGACTGACCTTCGATGAGGCCGCGGAGCTGACGTTCCTCAACGCCGAGAAGTTCTTCGTTCTGTAATACTGATCTCATTCTATAAGGGGAAACGCAGCTTCTTTGAAAAGAAGCTGGCAAGAAACTTTATGAGGGGGTAATAGATTGGGTGCGCTGCCATATCGTGCAGTTTGAAGCTGATTTCACCAATTTAGTTATCCATACTTATCAGAGTTATTGTACGTGAGCTCATCGCAAAGCGATTCGCACCCTACATCTTGCGATCGAAACCCATTCAGTTTTCTATTTAGGTTGAGAATAGTTTAAGCTATTAAATCCGCGGAAACCCTTCGGGAATCCGCTTATCAGGAGGATGTCATGGTCATCACCTACGTCATCAAAAACAGTCTGTATGTGAACCTCACGGGGCACTGTACCAACCGGTGCGTTTTCTGCGTGCGCGACGTCGCGCCCGGCGAGCCCTACCCCGACCTGCGGCTGGAGAGAGAGCCCACGCTTTCGGAGATCTTCGCCGACCTGTCCTCCTACAATACACTCAACAAATTCAATGAGATCGTCTTCTGCGGCTACGGCGAACCGACCTGCCGGCTTTACGACATGCTGGAGACCTGCAAATTCCTCCGCGAAAAGACGAACGTCCCGATCCGCGTCAACACCAAC
>CAJOMY010000186.1 GCA_905235775.1 uncultured Bacteroidales bacterium
GTCTGGGACGAGCCGCATTTCAAGCCGCGGGAGGCGTCCGCCTTCTGGAAGCACCGCCTGCCGGGCAATCCGGTCAACCCGGACGTCCGGGGCGGCCACTCCGACGCCTTTGACTGGGACCGGCACCTGGCCCACGTGTCCAATATCTACGACATGCTGCTGCCGTACCTGCTCACGGACGGCCGTCTGGCGGATGACGACCTGGGCATCCGCGAGAGCGGCAACGGCATCCCCGACCTGATCGACGAGGCGCGCAACGAGGTGGACTTCTTCCTCTCGATCCGGGACGGAGAAGCGTATTCGCAGGGTGTCACGAACCCGGACAGGAACTGGAAAATGATGTTCCAGGCCGGCTGCACGACCATGGCCGCCTGGGCGAATGCCGCCAACTGCGCGATGCTGGCCGAGGCCTTCCGCGTGCACGGCGACGTCGCGCTGCGCGACTACTACACGGCCGAAGCCATGAAGGCGTTCCGCTTCGCGGAGCGGCAGGAAGACCAGCAGCTGGACGAGCTGCAGGGCATCGGCAACGAACGGATGCGCGGGCGCGATTTCCGCCAGATGGCGGCCGCCTTCCTGTACAACCTGACCGGCGACCGGGCCTGGGAGGACATCCTGGCGGCGGAGAGCGTGGTCACGGGCCCTGACGTCCGCATCATCCAGACCGGCCGGCCGGACAGCTGGTACCAGCTCTGGGGCACGGCCGCCTACCTGACCTGCCTGCAGCCGGTCCATTACCCGGAACTGTATGCCCGTATGCTCGCCGCCGTGCGCGCACAGGCCCGGGCGGACCACCTGGACCGCTGGAGCGAGCGCCCTTCGCGGCGCAGCAATGCCGATCCCCGCTGGCAGACCGCCCAGAACCTCCAGCTGGTGATGATCCTGCACCGCGTGACGCCCTCGGCCTCGGAGCGGCGCGAATGCGAGCAGGCGATGTATCAGGAGGCTGGCTGGGGCCTGGGCCGCAACCCCGCCAACACCGTGGAGATGACCGGGCTGGGGCAGCGCCACATCACGGACTGCTACACGACGGGCCGCAACGACGGCACGCCCGGGTCGCACCCGGGACAGACGCCGTTCAACGGCACGGAGACCTGGTCGCCGGGCGACGGCGGCGATGCGCAGATCCTGCTGCGCCGCTGCTATCCCGACTGGAACGAAGGAGGCTGGCCGCGCCAGGAGTCCTTCTTCAACCAGCGATACCTGTGGGTGAACGGCGAATTTACCCCGCGTGAGACCATGCGCGGGAAGACGGCGCTGCTCGCTTATCTGTACGGAATCCGGCGTTAACTCGCTCCTGCCTCCGGACTGCGCCCATGCCCAGTCCGGGCTATTCCGTGTCGTGCTATAGACCGTATTTCAACCCGTATCGCTGATGTAGGGCGTTCAGGGAACCGTCAGACTTCATGGTCCTGATGGTGGAATTCACTTGATCCATGAGGTCGCTCTGTCCTTTCCGCATCAGGACGCCAATCTCTCCGTGGGTGAAAGGCTTGTCCAGAAGCGGCGCCGCAAGGCGCGGGTCATTCTCCACATACCAGGGCGCCTCCGTGATTTCCGTGATCATCACGTCAGCCTCTCCTCCGGCAATCCTGGAGGGGATTTCCTCGTTCTTCTCATATACGATAAGGGTGCACAGAGGAAGGTTCTCCCGGGCGAATTTTTCGTTGAGGCCTCCAGGATTCACCATTACCCTTACGTCGGGCTTGTTCAAGTCTTCCAGCCCTTTGTATTTCCCGGCATCCTCCTTCTTGCACAGGATGGTCTTCCCGTTGGCCAGATAGCCCTCAGACATGTCCATGGTCTGCTGGCGGGCCTCCGTGATGGTGATCCCGCCGATGGCGAAGTCGAAGAGTTCTGGAGTCTGGACATCGGCGGAGAGTGTAGGCCAGGAGGTGGGGACGAAACGGATGCTGACACCTATTTTCTGCGCGATCGCACCGGCCATATCTATCCCGAACCCCCAGTATTCTCCCGTCTCAGGTTCTTTGTAACTGAGCGGGCGGTAATCCCCGGTGGTGCCGACAAGAAGCGTTCCCCGCTCAAGGATCTTGTCAAGGGTCGGGGTGGCCGGCGCTTTCCTCTGCGTGCCGCAGCCGATGGACACGAGGCACAGAAGCAGCAGGGATATTTTTGCCGCACCCCGTGCGCGGCGTCTGTAAAGCTCTGAGTTTGTTGCGTTCTTATCCATACGTGCAAAGATACAATTTTACAATGGACAAATCGATATCCCGTCTGTTTTGACCGCCGTCTGAAAGGACTCAAGCAGGAGAACTTGCGGGACAATATGACCAACGAGGAGTTGGTGATGAACATGCTGGCCGGAGGGGCTGTTACAGCATCCCGGCCTCGCGGGCCTTGGAGAGCATTTCGGCGGTGTTGCGGGCGTCGAACTTTTCGAGGAGGCGCTGGCGGCGCCATTTGATGGTCTGCGTGAGGGACAGGCGGTCGGCAATTTCTTTGCTGGTCATGCCGGCGGCAATCATGGGGAGGACTTCCAGTTCGCGCCCGGTGAGGGCCGGGGCAGATGCTTCACTTCGTTCAGCATGACTGGAAGTGTCTTTGTCATCCTGAGCGTAGCGAAGGATCTCGTCATCTGTGGTTCCTTCACGCTCCGCCAGGGCTTCGGCAATGGCTTCATCGGCGGCTTTGTTGGCTTTGCCGAGGCGGGCGTTGCGGCGGGATATCATCAGGAGGGCCAGCAGGGCAAGGATGAGGACGAAGAGGATGACGATGATGGTGGTGCGCTGTCTCTTCTGGAGGGCAAGGGCTTGTCCCATTACGTCCAGGGTGACAATCAGGTCTTCATACTCCTGGTCTTTGTGATGGGAAAAGTAGGCGTCGGCTTCTTTCAGGTAGCGGAGGGCTTTGGCGGTCTTGCCCTGCTTCATATACACGTTGCCGAGGCCAAGTTTCGGCGTGGCAATCCAGAGAGAGTCTCCGGCGTC
>CAJOMY010000187.1 GCA_905235775.1 uncultured Bacteroidales bacterium
CTGAGCGGTGACGGTCTCGCAGCGGACTTCGATATTCTCCGCGCCCAGGCGCGCGAAATTCCTCCCCGCCGCCGCGGCCAGCTCCTCGCTCCGCTCGAAATACACCACCCGCTCCGCCACCCGGCTCAGCGCCCAGCTGTCCACCCCCAGACCCCCTGTCAGGTCTAAAATCGACCTGACAGGACGCTCGCCTTCCTCAAACCCCCACCGCTGCGCGGAGACGGGAACTGCCCCCTCGCCCGCAGTCCTCGCCGGGTCAGGCGGTGCCGCGGCAGCCGCCAGCCCGGCTTTATAGAAAGCGGTGGCGGAAGATGAACACTGTTCGAGGGAGAGGGCGGAGGGAATTTCGAGGCCGTCCACGGCCGCCCAGTCGGGCAGCTTGCGGGCCACTTTCTGCGCCCGCTCGCTGTCCAGCCCGGCCATGATATCCGAAAAACTCCGTTTCATCCCTGCAAAAGTAACACTTTCGCAGAAAAATACGTATATTTGACCTAAAAGGAAAATACACACAAAAAAGGATAACCACATGAAAGAATTTGAACAGAGAGCACAAGCCTGGCTCGACGGCGACTTCGACCAGGAGACCAAGATCAAGATCCAGCAGCTTCGCAGCAGTGACCCCGCGGGCTTCGAAGACGCCTTCTACAAGAACCTTGAGTTCGGCACCGGCGGCCTCCGCGGCATCATGGGCGTGGGCACGAACCGCATGAACCGCTACACGGTCGGCATGGCTACGCAAGGACTCGCCAACTACATCCTTGCCCACTGCCAGGACGACGACCCCAAGGTCGTCATCTCCTACGACTCGCGCAACAACAGCAAGGAGTTCGCCCG
Source organism: uncultured Bacteroidales bacterium (assembly GCA_905235775.1). Classification (GTDB taxonomy): domain Bacteria; phylum Bacteroidota; class Bacteroidia; order Bacteroidales; family UBA932; genus Cryptobacteroides. The sequence goes on from CAJOMY010000187.1 coordinate 835, forward strand.
CATCACGGCCGACGTCCTGTCCGCCAACGGCATCCACGTCTATATCTTCGACAACATCCGTCCGACGCCCGAGATGAGCTACGCGGTCCGCCTGAAGGGCGCCGTGGCCGGCGTGATGATCACCGCCTCCCACAACCCCAAGGAGTACAACGGCTACAAGGTCAGCTGGTCCGACGGCGGGCAGGTGACCTCCCCGGTCGACAAGGACATCGTGGCCGAAGTGGCGAAGATCACCGACCCTTCGATGGTCAAGTTCAAGGCCGGGCTGCGCTGCGGCGAGATCGAGGCGATGGGCGCCGACGTGGATGAGTTATACTTGCGTGACCTGCTGTCCCTGAGCCTCAGCCCGGAGCTCTGCCGGAAGCACGGCGACCTGAAGATCGTCTACACCCCGCTTCACGGCTGCGGCGTGCGCCTGATCCCCGAGATCCTCAGGCGCAAGGGCTTCCAGAATGTCATCCATGTCCCCGACCAGGACGTCTCCGACGGCAATTTCCCGACGGTCGTCTCCCCGAATCCCGAGGAGCCTGCAGCCCTCAAGATGGCCCTCGACAAGGCCGACGAGACCGGCGCCGACCTCGTGATGGGTTCCGACCCGGATGCCGACCGGCTCGGCATCGCCGTGCGCGACAACGACGGCAAGATGGTGCTCTTCAACGGCAACCAGACGGCAGCCATGCTGACCTACTACATCCTCCGCCGCTGGAAAGAACTCGGCAAGCTCGGCGAGGGCAAGTACGTCGTCAAGACCATCGTCACCACGGAGCTGATCGCCGACATCTGCAAGGGCTTCGGCGTGCCGGTGTACAACGTGCTGACGGGCTTCAAGTACATCGCCGAAGTGGTGAAGCGCCAGGAAGAAAAAGGCGGCGAATTCATCTGCGGCGGCGAGGAGAGCTACGGCTTCAACGTGGGCATGTTCGTCCGCGACAAGGACGCGCAGGTGGCCGCGATGATGGTGGCCGAGTGCGCGGCCTGGGCCGCTGAACAGGGCCTCTCGCTCTACCAGCTGATGCAGCATATCTACAAGGAGTTCGGCTACCGCAAGGAAGGCCTCGTTTCCGTGGTCCGCAAGGGCATCTCCGGTGCCCGCGAGATCCAGCAGATGATGGTGGACCTGCGCGCCAACCCGCCGAAGGAGCTCTGCGGCTCGCCGGTCACGAAAGTGATTGACTATCTTGAGCCCGAGAAGACCGGCCAGCCGTCCTCGAACGTGCTGCAGTTCTTCGACGAGGCGGGCGACGTCGTGTCCGTGCGGCCGTCCGGCACCGAGCCGAAGATCAAGTTCTACTTCGGTGCCAAGGGCGACGACGCCGACGAAAAGATCGCCGCGCTGAAGGAGCAGTTCTGCTAGATCTGCAGGCGACAAGAAACCCCCGCGCCTCGGCTTCCATCCTCGCTTCCCGCACTGTGGGAACCGGATTCGTTCGAACGAATCCTGCTGCGGATGAGCTTTCGGCGCGGGTTTTTCTTGTCGCTATGCCCCAAGCTCCTTGCACCAGGGGGTGAGGGGGCAGTCGCTGCAGTGGGGTTTGAGGGCCGTGCAG
>CAJOMY010000188.1:0-2201 GCA_905235775.1 uncultured Bacteroidales bacterium
ACGCCATCATCCGCATCCGGCGCGCGAAGCTGCCCGACCCGGAAGAGCTGGGCAGCGCCGGCAGCTTCTTCAAGAACCCGGTCATGAGCCGGGAGGATTTTGCGCGGATCTCCCCCGACGGGAGCGCCCCGCACTACGAGCTGCCGGACGGCAGCGTCAAGGTGCCGGCCGCCTGGCTGATCGACCGGTGCGGCTTCAAGGGTGCCACCGAGGGCGGCGCGGCGGTCTATGACAAGCAGCCGCTCGTGCTGGTCAACGCCAGCGGGCAGGCTTCCCCGCAGGAGGTCCTCTCCCTCGAACAACGCATCATCAACGGGGTGCGCGAGCGTTTCGGCGTCACGCTGCACCCGGAAGTAGAGCATATATGAGCAGTTTTGTCATCGAAGGCGGCCACCGCCTCAGCGGCGAGATTGTCCCTCAGGGCGCGAAGAACGAGGCTCTGGAGGTGATCAGCGCCGTCCTCCTCACCGCCGAGCCAGTCACCATCAGCAACGTCCCGGAGATCCTGGACGTGGAGAACCTTATCGACCTGCTGCGCGGCATGGGCGTGGGCGTGGAGCGCCGCGCCAAGGGGGAGTACACCTTCACGGCGAGCCACGTCAACGAGTTCTATATCCGCAGCACGGAATTCGTGCAGCGCTGCGCCCGGCTGCGCGGGTCGGTGCTCGTCGTGGGCCCGCTCCTCGCGCGCTTCGGCAGCGCCTTCTTCCCCAAGCCGGGCGGCGACAAGATCGGCCGGCGCCGCGTGGACACCCACATCGAGGGCTTCATGCGCCTGGGCGCGAAATGTTCCTACGACACCGCCAAGCGGGCCTACAACCTCTCCTCGGGCCGCGCGATGAAGGGCTGCTACATGCTGCTGGACGAAGCCTCCGTGACCGGTACGGCCAACATCGTGATGGCCGCGACCCTTGCCGAAGGCACCACCACCATCTACAACGCCGCCTGCGAGCCCTATGTACAGCAGCTCTGCAAGCTGCTCACGGCGATGGGCGCCCGGATCGAGGGCATCGGCTCCAACCTGCTCACCATCCACGGCGTCCAAAAACTCCACGGAGCGCAGCACCGCATCCTGCCGGACATGATCGAGGTCGGCTCCTTCATCGGCATGGCCGCCATCACGCAGAGCGAACTCACCATCAAACAGGTGTCCTGGGACAACCTGGGCATCATCCCCGAATGTTTCCGCCGCCTGGGCGTGAAGCTGGAGCAGCGCGGCGACGACATCTACGTCCCCGCCCAGCGCAGCTACGAGATCGAATCCTTCATCGACGGCTCCATCATGACCCTCGCCGACGCCCCCTGGCCGGGCCTGACCCCGGACCTGCTGAGCGTGCTGCTGGTCGTGGCCACGCAGTGCAAGGGCAGCGTGCTCATCCACCAGAAGATGTTCGAGAGCCGCCTGTTCTTCGTGGACAAGCTGATCGACATGGGCGCACAGATCATCCTCTGCGACCCGCACCGCGCCGTGGTCATCGGCCACGACCACAAGATCAGCCTCCGAGCGGGCCGCATGACCTCGCCGGACATCCGTGCCGGCATCGCCATGCTGCTGGCGGCGATGTCCGCCAAGGGCACTTCCACCATCGACAACATCGAGCAGATCGACCGCGGCTACGAAGACATCGAACACCGCCTGAATGCTCTCGGAGCCCACATTGAACGCAAATAGCCTATGCAAGTACTCAAGTTCGGAGGCAGTTCGGTCGCGGATGCGACCCGCATGTCTCAGGTGATCGACATTGTGCAGGCGGCCGTCGCGCGCGACCGGACCATCCTGGTCAGTTCCGCCGTCAGCGGCTGCACCGACGCGCTGATCGCCATCGGGCAGGAGACGGATCCGGCTGCGAAAGCGGAGCGGATCGACGCCCTCCGCGTCCGGCACCACGCGATTGCGCAGCGGCTCTTCACCGGCGCCGAGCGCCGGGAAATGACCGCCGAACTGGACGCCCTCTTCGAGGAGCTGGCGGCCGCTCCGGCCGAGGCTTGCGTGACCTTCGGCGAACTCTTTTCCACGCGCATCCTGGCGCGCAAATTCGCCTGCGAGGACATCCCCACGCAGTGGCTGGACTCCCGCCGGCTCGTGCGCACGCTCGGCGGCGTCGTGGCCGAAGGGCTGACCTACGCCAACATCCTGAATGCCGTCCAGGCCGCGCCGGAAGCGCGTCTTTTCGTCGCGCCGGGCTTCATCGCCTCCGACG
>CAJOMY010000188.1:2298-3620 GCA_905235775.1 uncultured Bacteroidales bacterium
GATCTGGACCGACGTCCCCGGCATGATGACCGCCAACCCGAAGGTCGTCCCGGCGGCCGTGAGCATCCCCGACATCTCCTACCAGGCCGCCCTGACCCTCGCCGAGAACGGCGCCAAGGTGCTCTATGCGCCTACGGTCAAGCCCGCCATGGAGGCGGGCATCGCCTTTTCCATCAAGAACACCTTCGACCCCCGGCATCCCGGCACCCTTGTGTCCGGCCGTCCGGCCGTGAAGGCGGGGGAGTGGATGGGCGTCACGAGCCGGACGCACGCCGACCGGGGCGAGTCCGTGGTCTGCCTCGTGGGCGAATCCATCCCCTCGCGCGCTTCTGCCGCCGGCCGCATCCTGGCTGCGCTGTCCGAAGCCGGCATCCAGCCCCTGGGCGAAGTCACCGGCGAGGGCGACACCTTTTTCATCCGCGTCCGGCCGACCGTCGAACAGGCGGCCGTGGGCGCCATCCATCATGAATTTTTCGAATCTCGCGCGGTGACGGTCATTCCGGTCTTCATCGCGGGTTACGGCGCCGTGGGCCACGAACTGGTGCGCCTGATCGGGCTGAGCGCCGACCGCATCGCCGCCCGGCGCGGCCGCTCCATCCGCATCATCGGCCTGTCCAACAGCCGCCGCTTTGCCGTTGACCTGCGCGGCATCCGTCCGGAGGAGGCCGACGCCCGGCTGGAACGGGGCGATTCCGCCGCCGGCGGCGCCTTCATCGACGCCGTGCTGGCCGCTGCCCCGCGCGGCGCCGTCTTCGTGGACTGTACCGACGACGCCCGGCTGCATGAGCGCTATACCGGGCTCTTCCGCGGCGGCGTCAGCGTCGTCACCTCCAACCGCCGCTCCCTGGCCCTGCCTTACGTGCAGTATGCCGCCCTCAAGGCGGAGGCCCGCCAGAACGGCACCTTCTTCCGCTACGACACCACGGTGGGCAACGCCCTCCCGATCCTCGAGTCCATCGCCAGCGACGCCAATTGCAGCGACGGCATCGAGTGCATCGAGGCCGTGGTTTCCTGCACCCTGAACTACATCATCACCGGCTACGACGGCGCCCGCCGGGAGAGCCTCGCCACCCTGCTGAAACGGGCGCAGGACGAGGGGCTCACCGAGGCGGACCCGCGCATCGACCTCGGCGGCCAGGACGTGCTGCGCAAGTTGCTCATTCTCGCCCGCGAGGCCGGCGTGCCGCTCGAAGCGGACGACGTGGAGATCACCCCGATGCTCGGGCCTGAATTCTTTGACTGCCCGCTGGATGAGTTCTACCGCAAACTTGCGGACTACGAGCCGCGGTTCGTCGCCCTGGAGGCGGAGCTGGACGCGGCCG
>CAJOMY010000189.1 GCA_905235775.1 uncultured Bacteroidales bacterium
AAGTTGTCGCAAAGCGATGACGCAGGAGACGCTGGGAGGGATGGAGTGAGCGCAGCGAACGGAACCTTCCGGGGCGAGCTGCCGCTGCCGCGGAGCTGCCCTCGCCTGACAATGAACAAAGAAGGCGACCAATAATCTCTTATTAGTCGGCCTTTTTTTTGTACTGGGTAGGAGAATCGAACTCCTATTGCGAGATTGAGAATCTCGAGTACTAACCGTTATACGAACCCAGCGTTTGGGAGTGCAAAGGTACGCAAAAATTTTGATTCACCAAATTTTTCTGCTCCCCGGCCGGCAAGTTATTTCATCCGACAGGGCGAATCCTCGTAGAGCAGATAGCGCTTGGCCTTCCGGATCCACTTCTGCTCCTCCAGCTTGACGTGCTCCTGCACCACGTCGAAGGTCAGGCTCCCGCGCAGGTACTCCTCGATCACGGGATCCGCCACCTTGACGAAGAGCGAGTCGAAGAATTCCACCTGCGAATAGCGCTCCGACAGGAAGCGCATCAACTGGAGCGTGTGCAGCAGCGAATGATACTGCGCCCCCGGCCGGAGCATGATCTGGTAGCCGTAGCAGCGCTCGCCCTTGTAGCGGCCCGCCGCCGGGGTGAAGGAACAGGGGCGCATCATCACGCCGGGCGGCGTGGGCAGGAAGCGCACGTCGCCGCTCTTGATGAAGGGGGCGCCGAAGTACTCGTACGGCCGGGCCGTGCCGATGGCCGGGGTGACGGAAGTATTGTTCCACAGGCCGCCGCCTGGATACATCTCGCAAGTGAACATCCCCGGAATGTCCGAGGCCGGGGCGATGGTCCAGGGCAGCAGGTCCTTGCCCACGTCGGAGACAAGGGCGGAGATGATGTGCAGGGGGAATTTCGCGCCGATCTCGGCGCAATACAGGTGGCAGAGCTCGCCGAGCGTGAGGCCGTGGCGGTGCGCCACCCGGGGCGTCCAGATGTCGGACTCCACGGCGGGCACCGTTCCCTCGACCACGCGGCCGGCGGGGTTGATGTGGTCCACGACGTAGACCGACGGGCTCTCCGCCATGCGGGCGCAGGTGGACAGCAGCCGCATCACGTCGCGCGTGTAGTTGAAGTAGCGCGTGCCGACGTCCTGGATCTCGACCACCACGGCGTCAAGCCCCTCCAGCTCGTCGGCGCTGAAGTCGATGTGGTTGGTGTCCGGGGTCAGCTCCGTTTCGCGCGGGGAGAAGATGCGCTCGAGATTCCCGCGTTCGCGGAAAATGTCATACAGGTAGCGGCCCTGCGAGGGGTCCCAGCAGTTCTGCGTGCAGAAACACGCGACCCGGCCTTCCTGCAGGCTCCGGTCGAGCTGTTCGGCGATCGGTGTGGTGCGGAACGAGAACATAAGCCTTTAGCCGGCCATGATGCTTTGTGCGAGGGCGATCACCTCCTCGCCCAGGCGCTGCGCCTCCTGCCCGGTCCGGGCCTCGGAGTAGATGCGGATGATCGGCTCGGTGTTGGACTTGCGCAGGTGCACCCAGGTCTTGTTCGCCTCGAAGTCGATCTTGACGCCGTCCAGGGTGTTGATGCGCTCGTCCTTGAAATGCTCCTTCATCGCATCCAGGATGCGGTCGATCAGGGCCGCGTCGCTGAGCTCGATGCGGTTCTTGGCGATGAAGTAGGGCGGGAGCGTGGCCTTGTAGGCGCTGACGCTCATACCCTTGTGGGCGAGGTGGCTGAGGAAGAGCGCCACGCCCACCATGGCGTCGCGGCCGCAGTGGCTCGCCGGGGAGATGACGCCGCCGTTGCCCTCGCCGCCGATCAGGGCGCCGACCTCATGCATCTTGGTCGTGACATTGACCTCGCCCACGGTCGCGGCATAGTAGGTGCCGCCGTGGACCTCCGTCACGTCGCGCAGGGCGCGGCTGGAAGAGAGGTTGGAGACGGTGTTGCGGGGCATGACGCCTGCCTTCTCGGCGCGCTCCAGCAGGTAGTCCGCCACGGCCACGAGGGTGTATTCCTCGACAAAAGGCTCGCCGTCCTCGCAGATGAAGGCCAGGCGGTCCACATCGGGATCGACGCTGATGCCCAGGTCGGCCTTCTCGCGCACGACGGTGGCGCTGAGTTCCTCCAGGTTCCCGGGCAGCGGCTCGGGATTGTGGGCGAAATCGCCCGTCGGCTCGCCGTTGAGGGTGATGCACTGCAC
>CAJOMY010000190.1 GCA_905235775.1 uncultured Bacteroidales bacterium
GGTGCGGGTGGTGATGTCGTAGAGGGGATACTGCGTCACGGCGGACTCGTCCTTGCGGAAGACGGCGAGGCGCGCTCCGTCCGGGGCGGGGAAGACACCCCCGTTGATGCCGAACTCGTTGCGGCTCACGCTCTGGCCATAGACGATGCCAGGACCTTCCGGCTCCGGCAGCTTCCACTGCGGGGCTTCCCGCTTCGGGAGTTCCTTGGTCAACTGGCTGTCGGCCGTCCAGAACAGGCGGACCTGCTCCGGGTAGACGGAACGCTCCCCCTGGCCGACGGATTCGGCCACGGTGAGCAGGCGGGCGTTGGGATTTCCTTCAGGATGCGTTGAGAGAATGCCCGCGACGAGCAGGATCAGGGCGCCGTTCATAGCGACTCGCCGCCGGTGAAGATGGGAATTTCGGAGTTGCCGGTCCCCGGGCTCACGGACACGATCCTGTCCACGATGTAGTGCTGTATGCCGCGCCAGGGCAGAACCCCGTTGTATTCCTTGTAGTGAAGCTCGACCATCTTGCCGCTGCAGAGCATGAGCGAGTCGGCCACGGCCTTGTCCACGACGGAGAAGTTGAATTCGTTGGACTGGAGGTTGCCGCCGGTCTTCTGGTTGCTCCGGAAGCCGGTCTGGATGAGGCGGCCCTCGTAGGTCTTCCAGACCCAGCCCTTGTAGACAATCTGGTTCAGCTCGCCGGCCTTGACGCCCTCGCCGAACACGAAATAGAACTTGAAATACACGAACACGGCCGCTGCTGCCAGCAGGACGGCCACGACCCAGGTGATGATTTTACCTTTGGTTGACATGGTTTGCCGATTGTTTTTTACTAAAATGCAAATATAACAAATCGAGAATAATTCGTATCTTGCAAGTATGAAGAAAATGCTTTTCCTTGTGTTCGTCCTGGCGGCGGGGCTGTCCCTGCACGCCGCGGATTTCCGCACATCGCTCGATGCCGGCTGGTCCTTCGCGCTGGGCGACGCCGCCTCGAAACAGGCGGACTTCGCCCATGGGACGCAGTATTTCACCTACCTGACCAAGGTGCGCTCCAACGGCGACGACCACGGCCCCGCGGCTCTGGACTTTGTCGAGGACGCCGCCTGGCGCCCTGTCACCCTGCCCCACGACTGGGTGGTGGACCTGCCCTTCGACGGCGCCGCCAGCCATTCCCACGGCTACAAATGCATCGGCTGGAAGTACCCGCAGCACTCCGTGGGCTGGTACCGCCGGCACCTGGAGATTCCTGCTGAGGACAGGGGAAAACAGGTCTGGATCGAGTTCGAAGGCATTTTCCGCGACAGCGAGGTCTATTGCAACGGCGCCTACCTCGGCGGCGAGCGCAGCGGTTACGCTTCGCGCGTCTATGACCTCAGCCCCTATCTCAACTACGGCGGGGACAACATCATCGCCGTACGTTGCGACGCTTCGCTCGAGGAGGGCTGGTTCTACGAAGGGGCGGGCATCTACCGCCACGTCTGGCTGCACAAGGCGGGCCCCGTGGCGGCGAAGCCCTGGTCCATCCTGGTGAGCGCGGATGACATCCGCTTCGAATATGCTTTTGCGGACGCCTCCGTCGAAGCGGCCCGCGTGCGTGCCGTGAAGCATTTCTACGATGCTGAAGGGCGGGAAGTGCCGCGCATGGAGCACCGTTGGAGCCTGGACGATCCGTACCTGTACGGCTGGAAGCTGGAGCTCTGGTACGACGGCGTCCTCTCGGCGGAATACAGCGGCCGCAGCGGCCTGCGCGAGCTCGCTTTCGATCCGCAGCGGGGCTTCCTGCTGAACGGGGAGCGGGTGCAATTGCGCGGCTGCGACCTGCACCTGGACCATGCCGGCGTGGGTGTCGCCGTGCCCGACGAGTTGTGGCGCTATAAGCTGGAGCAGCTGCGCAAATACGGTTTCAACGCCATCCGCAGCGCCCACAACCCGGCCAGCCCGGCGATGCTCGACCTCTGCGACGAGCTGGGCCTCGCCGTCATCGACGAGCAGCGGCAGTTCGGCGTCAACGCCGTCCAGACCGAAGCCTTCGAAAACATGATCCTGCGCGACCGCAACCACCCGTCGGTCATTCTTTGGAGCGTCGGCAACGAAGAGTGGCAGGTGGAATGGAACGAGACCGGCACGCGCATTGCGCAGCACCTGAC
>CAJOMY010000191.1 GCA_905235775.1 uncultured Bacteroidales bacterium
TCGCTGCCGGATGAATGGGTTTTTAACATGGATCCCGGAGCCATGAGCTGGCCCGTGGAGACCAATATCACCGACTGGACGGCGACTTCCAGCGAGTCCTGGTGCAAGCCAACGCCCATGACGGACCAGCTTTGGCTGGACATCGAGGATTACGATGCCCGCGACGAGAACGGGTACGAACGCTTCGATCCGCCCCGGACCTGTACTGTCACCGTAAAGGCCGGTGCTGTCTACAGCAAGACCATCCAGATTGTCCAGCAGACGCATCCTTATATTGAGACTTTGGACGGCTGGTGGGACGGGAAACCCCTGGAACTCTCCTCCGACGGGGAGACCCGGGATATTTTCATCCGCAACAACGTCTGGGAGTGGACACCGAGCAGCAATGACGACTGGCTGACGGTCAGCCGCATCGACAATCAGACCCTCCGGCTGAGCTCTACTGCCCGCCCGGCTTCGCAGAGCGATGACCGCATTACCACGGTAAAGATCTGGATGACGTCGGACCAGACCTATTACATCACCTTCCCGGTCAAGGATGCCAAGGCGGACCTGGGCGGCGAGGACGCCGGCTATGGCGACCATACGGATTGGGACTAAAAATACTGAGCCATGAAAAATATACTTAAGCTGATCGTACTGGCCGCGGCGCTTTCCGTGTCCGGCTGCAGAATCGAAGACCCGGCTCCGGAGTGGAGCAAGGGAGAGAGCCTTCGGGGCATCATCGACGCCGATGTGGCGGCGACCAAAGCCATCCTCGTGGACAATCCCGGCGTGAAGCTCGAATCCTTCTGGGCGGCGGGCGAACAGATTGGTGTGTACGGCGGAAGCGCTGAGAACCAGCTCTTTACCGTGACAGCCGAAGGTCTGTCCTATGACCGAAAGACAGCGGACTTCCGAACGGACGGCAGCATCCCCGCAGGGAAAGTGACGGCCTATTCGCCCTACCAGAGCAATGCCGGGAAGGACGGTGATGCCATTGTCGTAACCTTCCCCGCGGTGCAGAAATACGTGACTTACAACGGCGTGGTGCAGCCGGACCCGGCGGCGAACATCCTTCTGGGCGAGGGCAGCAAGGGCGCCGGAGTTAACTTCCGGAATATGATGGCCTTCCTGAAGATAGGTCAGGTGTTCGAGGAGGAGACGGTGGTGAAGACCGTGGAGTTCCGCGACCTCAGCGGCGCAGCGGTGAGCGGAGCGATGCGGCTCTCCGGCGGGACGACCCCGAAGGCGGAAATCACGGGCAGCGGCAAGATACTCACGCTGGATCTCGGTGAAGGCCTGGAGTTCCCCTCCGGCGGAGTGCGTCCGCTGTTCCTGGTTGTCCCGGCGCGGGAGTATGCGAAGGGCTTCGAGATTACCTTCATCGACGCCCAGGGCGGCAGGACAGTCCGCACCGTCGGCACGACGATGGGTAAGACCTTGAACCGCAGCGTCGTATATACCATCGGCGACATCAGCGGCAATTCCTATCCGGCGGACTCGAAGACGGTCCTGAAAGAAGGTGCTACCATTATGACGCCGGAACTGCTGGACAAAGTCTCGCTGATCCAATCCTATACGGACCGGCTGCTCGATCCTGACGGGAACCAGTGCATGGATCAGAACGGGGAGCCGATATGGGTTCCGCTACTGAATCTCCGCGTGAGCAAAGACCTTCACCCCCAGGTGGGCAACTGGATGATTTTTGAGAATCCGGTGCCGTCGCTGCCCTACGGCGGTGTATTCCGAATCCGGTCGGTCGAAGAATACGGCCCCAATTACTACGACGTTTACATCATTCAGGAAGGGAATATCGCTGCACCCTTCGAGGAAATGAAGGCGGGCGAGCCCCTTTATGACGCTGAAGGCAACTTTATCGAAGATGCCGGTATCGATCTGGATCTGGCGAGCTACGTTTCAGCCATCCGGGATGCAGACGGGAACAGCGTTCCCTTCAGCGTGGGGTCGGACGGGGCCCTTTGCCTTAGCGGGCAGGATGTGACGCAGGCAGTCCAGACCGCAACCAAGGCGCCGTTTTCTACGACGTTCACCACGCCCAAAGCGGCACTCAAGTACAGCGAAGACAACGTTGAGGTCAGTTTCGGCGCGCAGATGAGCCTGCCGGTCCGGATAGCGGTCGGCTTTTCCCAGGGC
>CAJOMY010000192.1 GCA_905235775.1 uncultured Bacteroidales bacterium
AGGTGTATTCCACGCGTCCCTCGGACACCTCCCGGACATAGGAGGCGGGGACCTCCCCCACCGTCACCACGTCGTGGCGCCAGTCGTGCACGCGGAAGCGCCCGGCCGGGATGTGGCCGAACATGGTCCGGATCTGCTCCGGACTCATCGCGGTGTGCGTGCCCAGGGCCGGCATCACGTCCGTGAGGGCGTCGCCCCAGTAGTCATAGGCCATCTCCGCGATCGGTCCGGCATAGGAATTCAGCCGCGTGAAATCCGGCGGGATGGCGACCACCCGCCGCTTCGGACCCATCCCGTCGAAGACCTCTTTCAGAATGGCGCGGACCTCGTCCGCGGTGATGATATCCGTTGCGGACCCCCTGGCAAAGTACAGCATGGTCCTATCTCTTGACGCGTGCGTTGCCCTGCCAGATGCTCCAGACCTGCTCTTCGTCGGCGGGCTGGCCGTAGTCGGTCAGCATGGTTGTCGCCAGCGCACCCGTGGCCCAGCCGAACTGGATCCACTTCGCGGGTTCCCAGCCCCGCAGGATGGCGTAGAGCAGGCCGCCCACGAAGCCGTCACCCCCGCCGATGCGGTCGAGGACGTGGATTTCGCGCGGCTCCACCACATGCCAGGTGTCGCCTTCCAGCAGGATGGCGCCCCAGTTGTGGCTGTTGGCGTGGTTGACCTGGCGGAGCGTGGTCGCGAAGACCTGCGAGGCCGGGTACTGCTTCTTCACGCGGCGGATCATTTCCTTGAAACCGTCGATCTGGGCGGCGATATCCCTGCCGCCCGCCTCCGGGCCTTCGATGCCCAGGCAGAGTTGGAAGTCTTCCTCGTTGCCGATGAGGATGTCCGCCACGGAGCAGATCTCCGAGAAGATGTCATGCAACTCCTGCTCGCGGCCCTTCCAGAAGGAAGCGCGGTAGTTGAGGTCGAACGAGATACGCGTGCCGTATCGCTTCGCGGCGCGGGCGATCTCCAGGCAGAAGCGCCCGGTCTCGGGGCTGAGCGCCGCGATCAGGCCGGACAGGTGCACGACCTGCACGCCCTCCCGGCCGAAGATGCGGTCAAGGTCGAAATCCTTCGCGCAGAGCGTGCGGCCCACCTCGCCGGCACGGTCGTTCCACACGCGCGGGCCGCGGGACCCGAAACCGCTGTCGGCGATGTTGATCTGGTGACGGTAGCCCCACGGGCCTCCCTGTTCCACTTCCGGCCCCTCGAAGTCCATGCCGCGGCGGCGGAGGTCGGCCTTGATGAAGGCGGCGAAGGGGCTGCCCTTCACGAAGGTCGTGAGGACCTTGACGGGCAGGCCGAGGTAGGATGCCACGCTGGCCACGTTGGTCTCGGCACTGGTGGCCTGGAGGCGGAAGACGTCGCTGGCCTGCACGGGCTGGCCGCTCCCGGGAGTAAGGCGGAGTCCCATCGAAGTGGGGACGAGCAGGGCGTATCGGCAGCCCTGGCGAAGGGTGATATCCATATTGTACGGAATATTATTCGGTTGACACAAAGGTACGATTTTTTTTGCGTGTTGTCTTTAGGAAATGTGGCGGATTCTTCATATATTTGTATGATTATGCATGAGTGCGTGAAAATTCAAGACAAAACATACTAAAACTATCTAGAATCTATTATGGCTAAAGAAAAGAAATTCATCACCTGTGACGGTAACCAGGCCGCTTCGAACATCGCTTACCTGTTCAGCGAGCATGCCGCCATCTATCCGATCACGCCGTCCTCCACGATGGCGGAAAACGTGGACGAATGGGCGGCCCACGGAAAGAAGAATCTCTGGGGCGAGACCGTCAAGGTCACCGAGATGCAGAGCGAGGCCGGCGCCGCGGGTGCCGTCCACGGTTCCCTGCAGGCCGGTGCGCTCACGACGACCTATACCGCCTCCCAGGGTCTTCTTCTGATGATTCCGAACATGTACAAGATTGCAGGTGAAATGCTTCCGGCCGTCTTCCACGTGTCCGCACGTGCCCTGGCGTCCCACGCCCTGTCCATCTTCGGCGACCACCAGGACGTGATGGCCTGCCGCCAGACCGGTTTCGCGATGCTTGCCTCCAGCTCCGTGCAGGAGGCCCAGGACATCGCCGCCGTGGCGCACCTGAGCGCCATCAAGTCCTCCCT
>CAJOMY010000193.1 GCA_905235775.1 uncultured Bacteroidales bacterium
ACCAATACCATCACGCGGGACATCAAGGATCTCGCCGCCCCCACGGGCAACATCTATGAGACTGTCGTCATCCTTGCCAAGCGCGCCAACCAGATCGCGCTGGCCGAGAAGAAGGAACTGGCCAAGAAGCTGGAGGATTTCCGCGGCGAGCGGGACACCATGGACGAAGTCTTCGAGAACAAGGAGCAGATTGAGATCTCCAAGTACTATGAGCGCCAGCCCAAGCCGGACCTCGTGGCCATTTCCGAGTTCGAGGAGGGTGACCTGTATTACCGGGTAGCCCAGGAGGACGGTGCTGCATAGCCTGCATATCGCGAATTACATTTTGATAGACTCTCTGGATGTCGTGTTTCCGGAGGGTCTTGTCATCATTACGGGCCAGACGGGCGCCGGCAAGTCCATCCTGCTCGGGGCCCTGTCCCTGCTCGCCGGCGCCCGGGCGGACGCGTCCGTGATTGCGGAAGGGGCCGATTCCTGCGTGGTCGAGGCGGAATTCGCCGGCCGGGACGAAGCGCTGTCGGCGATGCTCGCCGAGGCGGATGTCGAACAGGACGGAGACTCCCTGCTGATCCGGCGCGTGGTGTCCCGGTCCGGGCGCTCGCGCAGTTTCATCAACGACTGCCCCGTGCCGGTCGCCCTGCTGCAGGCTGCAGCGGCGCGGTTGGTGGACATCCATTCGCAGCACAAGAGCCTGCTGCTCACGGATGCCCGTTTCCAACTCTCCGTGCTGGATCATTTCGCCGGCAACGGTGCCCGCCTGGAGTTGTGCCGCGCTGCCTGGCGTGAACTGCAGGACCTTCGCGCGCAGCTCTCCGAAGAGCGGGAAAGCCTGGCGCGCATGCAGGCCGACCGTGACTACAACGAGGCCCAGTGGCGGCAGTTGGACGAAGCGAAGCTCGTTTCCGGCGAACTGGAATCGCTGGAGGAAGAGCAGCGGAGCCTCGCGAATGCGGAGCAGATCAAGGAGGCGCTCGGCGGCAGCCTGATGCTGCTGCGCGCGGAAGGGGAGACCCCCGGCATGTCGGCCTCGCTCAAGGATGCGGCGCGCCGGCTCTCTGCGATTGCCAAATACCTGCCCGCAGCCTCCGCCCTGCAGGAGCGGCTGGATTCCGTGCGGATCGAACTGGACGACATCGAGGCCGAACTGGATGCGCTGGACGCACGTGTGGACCTCTCGCCCGCACGCCTGGAGGCCGTGGAGGAGCGCATGTCCCGGCTGTATTCCTTATTGAAGAAACATCATTGCAATACCTTGGAGGAGCTGATCTCCGTCCGGGAGCGCTATGCCGAAGCCCTGTCGGGGCCGGCGGCATCGGAGGACCGCATCCGCGTGCTGGAGAAGGCGCTGGAAGCCGCCGAAGGGCGATACCGCACGGTGTGCGCCGAACTGACGGCCGCGCGCTGCCAGGCCGCTCCGTCTTTTGCTGCCGCCATCACGGAATCGCTGCACTTCCTGGAGCTGGACCGCGCCGTCTTCGACGTGGCGGTGTGCGCCGCCCCGGAGAGTGCTGCGGGGACGGACCGGGTGTCCTACCTCTTCTCCGCCACGGGCCGCGACCCGCAGGACGTGGCGAAGTGCGCGTCGGGCGGCGAGTTGTCGCGCATTATGCTCAGCCTCAAGGAGATGATGGCGAAGTTCGTGGGTATGCCCACGCTGATTTTCGATGAGATTGACACGGGCGTGAGCGGCAGCGTGGCCGACAAGATGGGACGCATGATCTGTGCGATGGGTCGCGACATGCAGGTGTTTTCCATCACGCACCTGCCCCAGGTGGCCGCCAAGGGCGACGCCCACTTCGTGGTCACGAAGTCCGTCACCCCCGAGGGCCGCACCGTTTCCTCGATGGCCGAGGTGCAGGGCGAGGAGCGTACCCTGGAGATTGCGCGCCTGCTGTCCGGCGCCACTGTCACCCCCGCCGCTATCGCCAACGCCAGGGCGCTCCTTGCGGAGCGCCAGGAGCCTTAATGCCGGGGGGCGTTCCCCCCGGACCCCCTGCGTCGCATTGCTCCGAATCTGCGGAGCGCCAGGAGCCTTAATGCCGG
>CAJOMY010000194.1 GCA_905235775.1 uncultured Bacteroidales bacterium
CCCATCCAGGTGGTGATGGTTCCCATCTACAAGAGCGAGGAAGAGCACAATGCCGTGCTGGACAAGATGCATGAGGTGAAAAAGGCCCTCGAAGCCAAGAGCCACAGCGTGGAAATTGACGACCGCGACACCCTGCGCCCCGGTTTCAAGTTTGCCGAATGGGAGCTCAAGGGCGTTCCCGTGCGCCTTGCCATGGGGCCCCGGGACTTGCAGAACGGCACCGTGGAGGTGGCCCGCCGCGACACCCTCACCAAGGAGACCATGGCCCTGGAAGGCATCGAGAAGCATATTTCGAAGCTGCTCGACGAGATCCAGCAGAACATTTACGACAAGGCGCTCTCTTTCCGCGAGGCCAACGTCGAGAAGTGCGACGACTGGGAGGAGTTCAAGACCAGGATCCAGGCCGGCAAATTCCTGCTCTGCCACTGGGACGGCACCGTGGAGACCGAACAGGCCATCAAGGATGCCACCAAGGCAACCATCCGCTGCATCCCCATCGACAGCTATGTCTGCGAAGAGGAAGGCCGCGACATCTTCTCCGGCAAGCCTTCCCGGCGCCGCGTCGTTTTCGCCATTTCATATTAATCCCGGACATACCATGAAGAAACTGTTGACCCTGACCGCGGCCCTGCTGGCCGCCTGGTCCGGCGCCCTTGCCCAGGACGATGTCCAGAAGGCCGCCGCCGAAGCCGCCGCCGCCTTCGCCGAGGCGCCCCGGACGGAAGAAGCGGTCCAGAAACCGCAGTACTGGAAGAAATACGCCACCCTGGAGCTGGGTTTCAGCCAGACCGCCCTGTGGAGCTGGGCTTCCGGCGGCTACAATACCGCCACCCTGCGCGCCGGCTTTGACGCCAATGTCAACTATGCCCGCGACATGATCACCTGGACCAACCGCCTGCAGCTGACCTACGGCTTCCTGTGGTCCGCCGACAAGGTGAACCTCATCCAGAAGAGCGCCGACCTCATGCAGTACGAGAGTCGCTTCGGCTACAAGACTTCCGCGGAAAGCGACTGGAAGTATACGGCGGACCTGACCTTCAAGTCGCAGTTCTCCGACAGCTACGACTCCTACAAGCAGGATGAGAAAGGCAACTGGAACGGCACGCTCAAGTCCGGCCTCTTCTCCCCGGGCTACCTGACCTTCGGTCTGGGTATCTCCTGGGACCCGGCGCCCTGGTTCGACCTCAACCTTTCCCCCGTCACGGGCGGTTTCATCTTCTGCAGCATCCCGGAGCTCCGCAAGAATTACGGCATGAACCTGATCGACCCCGGCCTGGACCCCGCCCGGGGGGAGAACTATCTCAGTTCCCTCTTCCAGCTCGGCGCCCAGCTCAAGGCCAACCTCAAACTGTCCCTGAACGACATCATCACCTATGAGACGCAGCTCATCCTCTTCACGGACTACCTCAACCACCCGTTCGCATGGAACCGGGTCAACTGGGACAACAAGATCGGCTTCCTCGTGGGCAAGTACATCAAGCTCGCCCTCGACACCTGGATGATCTACGACCCGATCGTGATGATTGCCGACAAGAGCGGCGGCGATCCCCGACAGCGCGTGCAGTTCAAGGAGTTCTTCTCCTTCAACTTCACCTACACTTTCGGCAGAAAATAATCCCGCATGAAGCGCATCCTGCTCGCCGTCAGCGGGGGCATCGACTCGATGTACCTGGCAAACCGGGCCCCGGACCTTTTCCCCGGAGCCCGGTTTGCGGTCGCACACTGCAATTTCGCGCTGCGCGGCGCGGAATCCGACGGCGACGAGGACTTCGTGCGCGACTGGTGCGCCCGGCACGGCCTGGAGTGCTTCGTGCGCCGTTTTGACACGGCGGGATTCGCGGCGGAGCACGGCATCAGCATCGAGATGGCGGCACGCGAACTGCGCTACGACTGGTTTGCGCAGTTGCTCCGCGAAGGCGGCTTCGAGGCCGTGGCGGTGGCGCACAATGCGGACGACAATGCCGAGACCCTGATCCTCAACCTGCTGCGGGGCACGGGGACCCGCGGCTTGCGGGGCAT
>CAJOMY010000195.1 GCA_905235775.1 uncultured Bacteroidales bacterium
AAGATGGCCGACATCGACGCCCTGTCCCGCAAGGTCCCCTGCATCTGCAAGGTGGCCCCGAACACGCCGAAGTACCATATTCAGGACGTCGGCCGCGCCGGCGGCATCGTGTCCATCCTGGCCGAGCTGGCCAAGGCCGGCCTGGTCGACACCTCGCTCAAACGCGTGGACGGCCTGACCCTCGCCGAAGAGATCGACAAGTGGTGCATCCTCTCCCCGAACTGCCAGGATGAGGCCAGGCAGATCTTCCGCGTGGCTCCCTGCGGTCGTTTCAACATCGAGCTCGGTTCGCAGAAGATGTACTACGACAGCTTCGACACCGACCGGGCGGAGGGCTGCATCCGCGATGTGGCCCATGCCTATACCCGCGACGGGGGACTGGCCGTGCTCTTCGGCAACATCGCCCTCGACGGCTGCATCGTCAAGACCGCCGGCGTGGACGAGAGCATCTTCCATTTCGAGGGCCCCGCCCGCGTGTTCGACTCCCAGGAGGCGGCCTGCGAGGGCATCCTCGGCGGCAAGGTGGGCCGCGGCGACGTGGTCGTGATCACCTACGAGGGCCCCAAGGGCGGTCCCGGCATGCAGGAGATGCTGTATCCCACTTCGTATATCAAGTCCATGCACCTGGGCAAGGAGTGCGCCCTGCTGACGGACGGCCGTTTCAGCGGCGGCACCTCGGGCCTGAGCATCGGACATATTTCACCCGAAGCGGCTTCCGGCGGCAACATCGCCCTGGTCCGCGACGGAGACATAATCGTGATCGACATCCCTTCCCGCAGCATCGCCGTGCGTGTCGGCGACGACGAGCTTGCGGAGCGCCGCCGCGCCGAGGAGGCCCGGGGCCGCAAGGCCTTCACGCCGCCTTTCCGCCGGCGCGAGGTCTCCAAGAGCCTGAAAGCGTACGCCGCCATGGTCAGCAGCGCGGACAAGGGTGCCATCCGGATGATTGAGGACTGAGCCATGGGACAGCGTTTGACAGGAGCGGAGATTCTGCTGGAGTCTCTCATCGCCGAGGGGGTGGACACCGTCTTCGGCTACCCGGGCGGTTCGATCATCACCGTCTATGACAAGCTTTACAGTTACCAGGACCGTCTGAAGCATATCCTGGTGCGCCACGAGCAGGGCGCCATCCATGCCGCACAGGGTTATGCCCGTGCGACGGGCCGGCCCGGCGTGGTCATCGTGACCTCGGGCCCGGGCGCCACCAACGTGATCACCGGCGTGGCCGACGCCATGGTGGATTCGACGCCGGTCATCGTGATTGCGGGCCAGGTGGGCAATGCCTCCCTGGGCACCGACGCCTTCCAGGAGACGGACGTGGTCGGTATGACCGGCCCGATCGACAAATGGACCTGCCAGATCCGCCGGCCCGAAGACGTGGCCCCGGCGGTCGCCAAGGCCTTCCACATCGCCTCCACGGGCCGTCCCGGCCCCGTGGTGCTCGATTTTACGAAAGACGCACAGGTCGGTGTGGGCTGGTATGAATATGAGAAATGTACGCACATCCGCAGCTATGCCCTTCCGGCGCCCGCCGACGAGGCGGCCCTGGATGCGGCGGCGGAACTGATTGACAATGCCGAGCGTCCCTTCGTGGTGTTCGGCCAGGGCGTGGTGCTCTCCCATGCGGAGGAGCAGCTGAAGGCCTTCCTGAAGAAAGGCGGCATCCCGGCGGCCTCCACGATGCTGGGCCTGAGCGCCCTCCCGTCCGATTTTCCGTACTACGTGGGCATGGCCGGCATGCACGGCAACATCGCCTCCAACATGATGACGCAGAAGTGCGACGTGCTGATCGCCATTGGCATGCGATTCAGCGACCGCGTCACGGGCAACCCTTCCCACTATGCGCCGAAGGCGAAGCTGATCCACATTGACGTGGACCGCACCGAGATTGGCAAGATCATCCCCGCCGAAGTGGGCATCCTGGGCGATGCCGCCGAGGTGCTGGAGCGCCTGACCGCGAAGATCCGCTTCTCCTTCCACGACGAGTGGGCAGCGTCCGCCC
>CAJOMY010000196.1 GCA_905235775.1 uncultured Bacteroidales bacterium
AATGAGGAATGAGGAATTAATTGCGGGACAAAGCCATTCTTCATTCCTAATTCCTAATTCCTCATTCCTCATTCTACTACAGTTTATACAACAATTCAGGAGGATATAAAAATGCTTTCTCACAAGCGCGATCATTACTGCGGTCTTCTGACCGAGGCGAACGTGGGCGAGGTCGTCCACCTCTCCGGCTGGGTGCAGCGCACCCGGGACCTGGGCGGCGTGATCTTCGTCTGGCTGCGAGACCGGGAGGGCCTGGTGCAGCTGGTGTTTGACGCGGACGTTTGCGGCCAGGAGGTCTTCGACCTGGGGCGCTCCCTGCGCTCTGAATACGTGGTCACCGCCGTAGGCGAGGTCCGCAGGCGCGACGAAGGGGCCGTCAACAGGGACCTGGCCACCGGCGCCATCGAGGTGTTCGTGAAGGCAGCCGAGCTGCTGAACAAGTCCGAGACCCCGCCGATCTACATCGACGACAAGGCCGACGAGAACGAGCTGGTGCGCCTGAAGTACCGCTACCTGGACCTGCGCCGCCCGTCGATGCAGGAAAAGCTGCGCCTGCGCAGCAGGGTGGTCAACTGCATCCGCTACGCCCTGGACGAGGCGGGCTTTACCGAGGTGGAGACCCCCATACTCTCCAAGTCCACCCCCGAGGGCGCCCGGGACTTCCTGGTGCCCAGCCGCCTGAAGCCCGGCACCTTCTACGCCCTGCCCCAGAGCCCCCAGATCTACAAGCAGCTGCTGATGCTCGCGGGCTTTGACAAGTACTACCAGATTGCCCGCTGCTTCCGGGACGAGGACAACCGCGCCGACCGCCAGCCGGAGTTCACCCAGTGCGACATCGAGATGAGCTTCATCGACGAGGAGGACATCTACGCCGTGGTGGAGCGGGTGTTCGCCCGCATCTTCAAGGAGGTCAAGGGCATCGACCTCACCCTGCCCCTGCCCCGCATGCCCTGGATAGAGGCCATGGAGCGCTTCGGCAGCGACAAGCCCGACACCCGCTTCGGCATGGAGCTGGTCAACCTCACCGACGTGCTGGGCAAGACCGGCTTCGTGGTGTTCGACGGGGCCATCGAGAACGGCGGTCGCGTGGAGGCCATCAACGCCAAGGGCCTGGCCGGCATGACCCGCAAGCAGATCGACAGCTACGCCGAATTCGTCAAGACCTACCGGGCCAAGGGCCTGCCCTACATGACCTTCACCGCCGACGGCAATGTGAAGAGCAGCTTCAACAAGTTCATGACGCCCGAGTTGGTGGAAAAGGTGCGTCAGGCCATGCACGCCGAACCCGGCGACATCATCTTCTTCAGCGCGGACAGGAAGGCCGTGGTCTGGCAGGCGCTGGGCGCGCTGCGCTGCGAGATCGCCCGCCGCAACGACATGATCGACCACAACAAGTACAACCTGTTCTGGGTCACCGAGTTCCCGCTGTTCGAGTACAGCGAGGAGGAGGGGCGCTGGGTCGCCGCCCACCATCCCTTCACCAGCTGGTACGCCGAGGACAACGTGTATCTGGACACCGACAAGGAAAAGGTGCGCTCCCGCGCCTACGACCTGGTCATGAACGGCATCGAGCTGGCCAGCGGCTCCATCCGCATCCACCGCGCCGACATGCAGGCCCAGATGTTCGACATGATCGGCCTCTCCCACGAGGAGGCCCAGCACCGCTTCGGCTTCCTGCTGGACGCCTTCAAGTACGGCGCGCCGCCCCACGGCGGCCTGGCCTTCGGCATCGACCTGACGGACAGCGACAGCCTGCGGGACGTGATCGCCTTCCCCAAGGCCAACAGCGCCAACTGCCTGATGATGGACACCCCCGCCGACGTGCGTCCCGATCAGCTGGAGACGCTCAGGATCAAGGTCGACATCCCCGAGGAGGAATGAGCCATGAAGCAGATGATGATCTACAACACGCTGTCCCGCAAGAAGGAGCCCTACGTCCCCGTTCACGAGGGCAAGTGCGGCATCTACGCCTGCGGCCCGACGGTGTACAACTACTTCCACATCGGCAACGCCCGTCCCTTCATCATATTCGATACGCTGCGCCGGTTCATGAAGCACCTGGGCTACGACGTGACCTTCGTGCAGAACTTCACCGACATCGACGAC
Source organism: uncultured Bacteroidales bacterium (assembly GCA_905235775.1). Lineage (GTDB taxonomy): Bacteria > Bacteroidota > Bacteroidia > Bacteroidales > UBA932 > Cryptobacteroides. The sequence continues at coordinate 2,107 of CAJOMY010000196.1, forward strand.
AAGATGATCAAGCGGGCCAACGAGGAGGGCACCACCGTCGAGGCCATCGCGGAGAAGTACATCGCCGAATACTTCGTGGACGCCGAGGCCCTCGGCGTGCAGAAGGCCGACGTGCATCCCCGGGCCACGAAGCACATCGGGGAGATCATCGGCCTGATCAGGAAGCTGGAAGCCAAGGGGCTGGCCTATCGCGCCGACAACGGCGACGTGTACTTCGACACCCAGGCCTGGCGCGCCAACTACGGCAAGCTGATCGGCCAGGATCTGGACGATCTGGAATCCGGCGCGCGGGTCGATGTGGACGAGAACAAGCGCCACCCGATGGACTTCGCGCTGTGGAAGGCTAAGAAGCCCGGCGAGCCCTTCTGGATGAGCCCCTGGGGCGAGGGCCGTCCCGGCTGGCACATCGAGTGCAGCGCCATGAGCAT
>CAJOMY010000197.1 GCA_905235775.1 uncultured Bacteroidales bacterium
CTTCATCGTCTCCCTGTCCTACAACTTCGGCACCGTCGGCGGTCGCCGGGGCGGCATGGGACGCGGCATGGGCCGCGGTGGTTTCGGCGGCGGCTTCGGCGGCGGTGGTTTCGGTGGTGGCATGATGGGCGGCGGACGCCCGCCGATGATGTAGTCATCGTTCCCTGGATCAAAGCAAGGCGGCCTGTACGTGCAGGCCGCCTTGCTTTTTCCGCTTCGCATCATTCCGGGCTTGCCCCGAAATCTCTTTTTTATTAAATTTGCAGGATTTATGATTATTACGATTCTCAAAGCCCTGCTGGTCGGCGTCATCGCCGCCATTCCCATCGGGCCCATCTTCGTGATGGTGGTCCAACGGACCTTATGTTACGGCCGCAGCTGCGGCCGCATGGTTGGATTCGGCGCGGCCCTCGGGGATACGTTCTATGCGGCGGTGGGCCTGCTGGCCGTCACGCTGCTGCAGGGGTTCATCGAGCGGAATGCAGCCTGGATCATGATTGTCGGTTCCGTACTGGTGGCCTGGATCGGAGTCGGAATGCTGACCCGGAGCGTCACCGTGAGCCTGAACGATGACGACGGGAAGATGTCTCCCTGGGTCTGCTTCGGGCAGGGCGCCGTGAGCACGCTCTCGAACCCGCTGGCGCTGGGAGTCATGATGGCCCTCCTGGCCATGTTCGGACTGGGCAGCGACATCCGTCATCCCATCCTGCTGGCCCCTTGCGTGGGACTGGGCGAGTGCATCTACTGGTTCGTGCTGGCGGCCGTGCTGGCACGCTACCTCAAGATTGATACCCGGACCATGAAATACATGTCCCGCATCGCCGGCGCGGCCGTGTGCGTATTCGCCGTCGTGCTGCTGGTGCGCGGTATTTTAATGCTTACAGGAAGCTGAAGATATGGATATCAAGAAGATTTTCAATAACTGGATCGTCCGGAACGTCCTCCTCGCGGTTGTCGCCGTGCTCGTGTTCGTCACGCTCGTGAACGTGCTGCTGAACCTCGGCACGCAGCACAACCGGGAGATCACCGTCCCCGACTTCACCAATATGACCTGGGCTGAAGCCCGCAAGGCCGCCTCGGACGGGGGCGTCCGGGTCGTCCTGGCGGACTCGATCTACGTCAAGCGCCTCAAGCCGGGGGTCGTGTACTTGCAGACTCCCGGGGCCGGCGCGCAGGTCAAGCGCGGCCGCCGCATCCGTCTGACCACCAACACCACGGTCCCCAAGGAGGTCCTGATGCCCTCGCTGGTGGGCTTCTCGATGCGTCAGGCCAAGGCCGAGCTCGCCCGCCACGGGCTCACGCTCGGCCGGCTGATCTACACCCGGGACATCGCCACCAACAGCGTGCTGCGCCAGCAGCGAGGCGNATCCCGGCCGGCACCCCGCTGGCCAGCGGCACCACCATCAACCTGGTCGTGGGCCTGAACCCCGGCGACAACATGACCTACGTCCCGAAGCTCGTCGGCAAGCAGTACCTTCCCGCCGTGGACCTCACGCTTGAGAGCTCGCTCAACGTGGGCAGGCTTCACTTCGACGAGACGGTCAAGACCTACGCCGACTCCGTGAGCGCCTTCGTGTACCAGCAGCGCCCCGCCGCCTCGGAGAAGATCCGCATGGGTACCGAGCTCACGCTGTCCCTGACCAACGACCCGGCCAAACTCCCTTCCGCCGCGAAGAAATGATGCCGCAGGAGCCGCAGGAGATGTTCGAGCACTTCCGCCTGGAAGTGGATCCGGGGCAGGCGCCCGTCCGGATCGACAAATACATGTCCACCCACCTCGAAGACACCTCCCGCAACCGCATCCAGCAGGCCTTCAAGGAAGGCTATGTACGGGTGGGGGAGGCTCCTGTCAAGGCCAACTACATCGTCCGCCCCGGCGACGTCATCCGTTTCGTGATGCCCTACCGGCGCCGCGGGATGGAGATCATCGCGCAGGAGATCCCCTTGGACATCGTCTACGAGGACGACGACGTGCTCGTCGTCAACAAGCCCGCCGGCATGGTGGTCCACCCCGGACACGGGCACTACGAGGGGACGCTGGTCAACGCCCTGGCCCACCACCTGGGCCTGAGCCAGGAATCCGGCGCGCTCGATGAGCGCATGGGCATTCTGGTGCACCGCATCGACAAGGACACCAGCGGCCTGCTGGCCGTGGCGAAGAACGACGACTCGCAGCTGCGGCTCGCCCGGCAGTTCTTCGACCACAGCATCGAGCGCCGATACAATGCCATCGTCTGGGGCGACATGCCCGGCGACGAGGACACCGTCGAGAGCTTCATCGGCCGGGATCCCTCCGACCGCCTGCGTTTCCGTTCCGTCGAAGACGAAGATCACGGCAAGCACGCCGTCACACACTGGCGCGTGCTGGAGCGTTTCGGCTTCGTGACGCTGGTGGAATGCAGGCTCGAGACCGGCCGCACGCACCAGATCCGCGTGCACATGTCCCAGCTCGGGCACCCCATCTTCAACGACGAACGCTACGGCGGCGCGGAGATCCGCAAAGGGACCATCTACGCCAAGTACCGCCAGTTCATCCAGAACTGCTTCGCGCTCTGCCCCCGGCAGGCGCTCCATGCCCGCACGCTGGGATTCGCACATCCGCGCAGCGGCAAATGGCTTCAATTCGAATCCGCCCTCCCGGAGGATATGACCGCCCTCCTGGACAAATGGCGCAGATACTGCGGTCAAATGCCTGAAGAATGAGAAAGCCGCAATTTGTCCTTTGGCTGCTGGCGCTGCTGTCCGCCGCGCTGCTGAGCCTGCCCTGGCTGGTGCCCCATACGGGTGCGCTGGCGCTGGTCGCATTCGTGCCCCTGCTTTTCGTCGAAGACGTGGCGGAGCAGCTCAGGCTCCGC
>CAJOMY010000198.1 GCA_905235775.1 uncultured Bacteroidales bacterium
CTGCTGGTCGAGGACGACGGCGCGCAGATCGTGGATCTGACGGATTACGGCATGCCCCCGGCGCTGATCCTGCGCTCGGACGGCGCGACGCTGTACATCACCCGCGACCTGGCCGCGGCAAAGTACCGCAAGGACACCTACAACTTCGACAAGAGCCTGTACGTGGTGGCCTACCAGCAGAATCTGCACTTCCGGCAGCTTTTCAAGGTGCTGGAGCTGATGGGCTACGACTGGTACAAGGACTGCGAGCACGTGTCCTTCGGCATGGTGTCCTTCGGCGGCGAGAGCCTGTCCACCCGGGAGGGCCGGGTGGTGTACCTGGACGACCTTCTGCACCAGGCCATCGACAAGGCCCGGGCCATCATCGAGGAGAAGAGCCCCGACCTTGAGGACAAGGACGAGGTCGCCCGCCAGGTGGGCATCGGCGCGGTGGTGTTCTTCGACCTGTACAACAACCGCATCAAGGACATCGACTTCACCTGGGAGCGGGCGCTGAACTTCGACGGCGAGACCGGCCCCTACGTGCAGTATACCCACGCCCGGGCCTGCTCGGTGCTGCGCAAGGCGGAGGGCCTGGAGAAGGCGGAGCCCGACTTCGCCGCCCTGTCCGATCCCTACAGCCAGGACGTGGTGCGCCTGATCGAGCAGTTCCCCGACGTCCTCAAGAGCGCCCTGAACCGCTCCGAGCCCAGCATGGTCACCCGCTTCTCGGTGGATCTGGCCCAGGCCTACAACAAGTTCTACTATGAAAACAAGGTCATGGTGGATGAGCCCGGCACCCGCGCCGCCCGCCTGATGCTGACCGACGTGACCCGCCAGACATTGAAGCAGGCCCTGTACCTGATCGGCGTCGAAGCGCCGGAGAGGATGTAATTCGATCGCAGCCGGGAGCCGTCACATGCGCACGCGCTCATACACGGTTTGGATGTCTTCTTTGGCGCCTTCGAATTCGGGCCAGGCGTCAATTCCATCCCCGCTCTTTCTCGGAATGACGTGGATGTGGAAATGGGGCACCGACTGTCCGGCGCACTCCCCGCTGGCATTGAGCAGATTGACGCCCTCATACCCGCAATCGCTGGTCAGATGCAGCGAAACCCTCCTGACCGTCTGAGCGAGGGCGGATAACAGGTCTGTTTCACAGTCCAGGATATTTTTGCAATGCTTCTTCGGAATGACCACTATGTGGCCGTCGACGTCCTTTGCGATGTCCATGAAGGCCAGCGTCCGTTCATCCTCGCAGACCTTCATGCACGGGATTTCGCCGGATACGATCTTGCAGAAGACACAATCGCACATCTCTTTCACCCTTTCATTGAAACACCCCGACCCGTTGTACTGGGCCGGGGTGTTTGTATTGTATGGAACAGACCACGCCCTGGGCGTACATGGCGTCGGCGACCTTCAGGAAGCCCGCGATGTTCGCGCCGGCCTCGAAGTTGCCCTCCATGCCGTACTCCTTGGCGGCGTCCGCCACGTTGTGGTAGATGTTCACCATGATGCCCTTCAGCTTGGCGTCGACTTCCTCGGCGGTCCAGCTCAGGCGCTCGGAGTTCTGGCTCATCTCCAGCGCGGAGGTGGCCACGCCGCCGGCGTTGGCGGCCTTGGCGGGCCCGAAGAGCACGCCGTTCTTCTGCAGGTACTCGATGCCCTCGATCACGGTGGGCATGTTCGCGCCCTCGGACACGCAATAGCAGCCGTTCGCGACCAGCGCCTTGCAGGACTCCAGGCTGATCTCGTTCTGGGTGGCGCAGGGCAGGGCGATGTCGCAGGGGATCGTCCAGATGCCGGAGCAGCCCTCGTGATACTCGGCTTCGGGATGCACGTCGATGTACTCCTTGATGCGGCCGCGGCGCACCTCCTTGATCTGCTTGACGCAGGCCAGGTCGATGCCGTTCTTGTCGTAGATGTAGCCGTTGGAATCGCACATCGCCACGACCTTCGCGCCCAGCTGGGTGGCCTTCTCGTTGGCGTAGATGGCCACGTTGCCGGAGCCGGAGATGACGACCGTCTGATCCTTGAAGCTCTTGCCGGCGGCGTTGAGCATCTCCTCGGTGAAGTAGCACAGGCCGTAGCCGGTGGCCTGGGTGCGGACCAGGGAGCCGCCGTAGCTGAGGCCCTTGCCGGTCAGCACGCCCTCGTACAGGCCGGTGATGCGCTTGTACTGGCCGTACAGATAGCCGATCTCGCGAGCGCCCACGCCGATGTCGCCGGCGGGCACGTCGGTGTCAGCGCCGACATACTTGTACAGCTCGGTCATGAAGCTCTGGCAGAAGCGCATGACCTCCATATCGCTCTTGCCCTTGGGGTCGAAGTCGCTGCCGCCCTTGCCGCCGCCGATGGGCAGGCCGGTCAGGCTGTTTTTCAGGGTCTGCTCGAAGGCCAGGAACTTCACGGTATCCTCGGTGACGGAGGGATGCAGCCTCAGGCCGCCCTTGTAGGGGCCGATGGCGCTGTTGCCCTGCACACGGTAGCCGCGGTTCACATGCACGTTGCCCTTGTCGTCCACCCACGGCACGCGGAACT
>CAJOMY010000199.1 GCA_905235775.1 uncultured Bacteroidales bacterium
ATTAAGGCTGAACAATATCAGTCGGACACCAACCGGAGCAGCTTTTTGTCGAATGTGGCGATATCAGCACCCTTCACGCAATGATAGCCATACAAAACGCAGTCCACGAAATCCAGGCTGCACTCGGGATATGTATCGAGCGCGCATTCCAACACATCCCAATCCCTGCACGCAACGAGGCTCAAAAAGGCCTTTAGGGTTTGGGCGATTAGATACCGTTCCATGGAATACACGCCCTTGAGGACATAGACCACCTCGGCAATCACCTCGATCGTAACGGAAACGTCTCCGGCTTCAATATATCGCTCTGCCGTTTCCGCCATTGCGGCGTTGTCATTCAACAGATATCGCAGTATCATATTCGCGTCAAGTATCACCATGCTTCTCCACCGCCGCACGCGCCCATGCGTCTTTTTCCTTTTCGGCCAGGGCCGGGTTGGCGTACCGGGCAAGGGCTCCCCTCATTCCCCGCTCCCCGATGCCGGGCCGGGGCTCTACAAATTCATCCATGACCGTGATGATGACCCGCTGATAGGGCTTGGCGTCGAGCTTTTCCAACATCCGGATCGCAGTACCGTCGTAATATCCCTGAACCGCCAACATGGGCTTCACCCCTTTCTCTGCCCTCATATTATTATATCTTCCCCGCCCTGTCAAGTGGGAAATGTTCGATAATTAACGCAATCAACCGCCCCCCATGATTGACACGGCATTTCCGGCAATACTACAATATAAGTTGTGATTTTTATACCGCATCCCTGGTGGCGGCAGGTCACCACCGCTACGGGGCGCGTTCCATTCCCCCACGGAGGACACCACCATGACGCACGGGCCAATCTGATATCCGGCTTCGGTTGACGGAAATTGCAAACGAGAATTGAGGAGGAAAAGACCATGTCCCATCCCGAATTGCAGGCCGAGGTGGCGCGCAGGCGCACCTTCGCCATCATTTCCCACCCCGACGCCGGCAAGACCACGCTGACGGAAAAGCTGCTGCTGTACGGCGGGGCCATCCGCCTGGCGGGCAGCGTCAAGGGCCCGCAAGGCCGCCCGGCACGCCACCAGCGACTGGATGGAGATCGAGAAGCAGCGCGGCATCTCGGTCACGTCGTCGGCGATGCAGTTCGACTACAACGGCTATCGCATCAATATACTGGACACCCCCGGCCATCAGGACTTCTCCGAGGACACCTACCGCACCCTCGTGGCGGCGGACAGCGCGGTCATGCTGATCGACAACGCCAAGGGCGTGGAGGAGCAGACCGTGAAGCTGTTCAAGGTCTGCCGGCTGCGCTCGATCCCCATATTCACGTTCATCAACAAGATGGACCGCACCGGGCGCGACCCCTTCGAGCTGATGGAGGACATCGAATCGGTGCTGGGCATCCGCTCCTGCCCGGTGAACTGGCCCATCGGCATCCACGGGGATTTCAAGGGCGTCTACCACCGGGATACCCGGCTCATCGAGCTCTACTCCGGCGGCGACCACGGCCAGGGCCAGGTCAACGTGGAGACCGTCTCCATCGACGACCCGGAATGCCCGGCGAAGATCGGCCAGACCTACTACGACAAGCTGGTGGAGGACATCGAGCTGCTGGACGTGGCCGGGGACGAATTCGACCTGGACAAGATCCTGGCCGGGCAGCTGACGCCGATGTTCTTCGGCTCGGCCACCAACAACTTCGGCGTGGAGCCGTTTTTGAACCGGTTTTTGACCTACACCAAGTCGCCCACGCCGAGAGTCGCCGAGGCGGTGGGGCCCATCGACCCCGCCGACGAGAAGTTCACCGGATTCATCTTCAAGATCCAGGCCAACATGAACCCGGCCCACCGGGACCGGCTGGCCTTCATGCGGGTGTGCAGCGGCGTGTTCGAGAAGGGCATGACCGTGTGGCACTCCTCCACCAACAGCCGGATCTGGCCCAGCCCCAGACCTTCATGGCCCAGGAGCACGAGACCGTGGAGACCGCCTATCCCGGCGACATCATCGGCCTGTTCGACCCCGGCATCTTCCGCCTGGGCGACACGATCTGCACCGGCAGCCCCGTGCGCTATTCGGGCATCCCGCTGTTCGCGCCGGAGTTCTTCTGCCGCGTCAGCCCCGAGGACTCCATGAAGCGCAAGCAGTTTTTGAAGGGCGTGGATCAGCTGTCCCAGGAGGGGGCGATCCAGACCTTCAAGCGGCCCAACATCGGGCGCGAGGAGATGATCGCCGGCGTCGTGGGCGTGCTGCAGATGGACGTGCTGGAGTACCGGCTCAAGAGCGAGTACGGCGTGAACATCCTCCGGGAGAACCTGCCCTTCCGCTTCGTGCGCTGGGTCGTGGAGACGCCCAAGCCGCTGGAGAAGCTGCGCCTGACCTCCACCACCGCCATCGCCGAGGACCGCGTCGGCAGGCCGGTATTGATGTTTGAAAACGAGTGGAGCATCCGCCTGGCCTGCGAGAACAACGAGGGCCTGGTCCTCGCCGAGACCGCCGACCGCATGAGCGCGGATGAAATGGA